>ONYV01000317.1 GCA_900322105.1 uncultured Eubacteriales bacterium
AATGTATGTCATCATCAGCCTGATCAATATTTTCGGCTTCTATGCAAGACAGCAGGAAAAGTATATCGTCGAGCATCCCGAAAAGGAAGCAGAATATACAGAGAAACATCCTTACTTTGTACGTGCGCTCATCAACGAAAAAACGCTGAACGGAACGCTTGCCTCTTCCCGCAAAGAAAAGGAATTTGAAGCCGCTGTCAATGCAAAAAAACGCAACAGCAAGAAAAAGAAAGGCAAATAATCTTTGTATATTTGCCTTTGAAAAAACTTATACTAAATTTTACGAAAAGGAGTGTTGTTACGATGGCAGTTATTGAGATCACCGCTGCTAACTTTGAACAGGAGGTTCTGAAGTCTGCTCAGCCTGTTCTGCTCGACTTCTGGGCTGTGTGGTGCGGACCGTGCAGAATGCTTTCTCCCGTAATCGAGGATATCGCAGACGAAAACCCATCCATCAAGGTCGGCAAGGTGAATGTGGATGAAGAAATGTCTCTGGCTGAAAAATACGGCATCATGAGCATCCCTACCGTGATGGTATTCAAAAACGGCAAGCTGGTTGATACCTCTGTCGGTGTGAAGCCGAAAAGCGAGATCCTTGCAATGATCGACGAATAATGTTCATTCAAAAAATCACGCCGAAAGAAACCTGAAACAGCGTTTCTTTCGGCGTTTTCTTTTGCTTTTGTCAGTCTTCCTGAGAAGTCAGACTGTCGATCACATCACTGTAAGCATCCGCAGGATTTGCTCCTGTGATCCTCTCCCTCATCCTGCCGTCCTTGAAAAAGATGACGGTGGGCGTGGTTTCTATCGCAAAGATCGAAGCGATGTCGGGCGACTGCTCAACATCCAGCGCTAAAAACCGCATTCTGTCATAGTATTCATCCGCCAACTCCTCGATGATCGGCATCATCCCTCTGCTGTGGGTACACCACTGTGAAAAAAACATGACTGCCGTGACACCGTGTTCGATCCTGCTGTCAAAATCATAGGAATCTACATAAATGATATCTTCACTC
Organism: uncultured Eubacteriales bacterium; assembly: GCA_900322105.1. Lineage (GTDB taxonomy): Bacteria > Bacillota > Clostridia > Oscillospirales > Acutalibacteraceae > UBA1213. The sequence goes on from ONYV01000317.1 coordinate 1,017, forward strand.
ATTTTATCTTCCCCCTTTTCCATCAATTTTCGATATATGCCCTGTGCTATAATAACTCCCGTAGTAAGGAAGTCACTTTCTGCGACTGTCGACCATCTCACGCAGCCGCACGGCTAAAAAACCGATAAACGGCAGCTGCTTCTGCTGAAATTTCAGCGCAGAGGAAATGCCAGAGCCGATCAGGATGAGATAGGCAATGGTGATGCCGCCTGTCAGAATGTAGCTTACGATCTTCTGTATCTCAGGAGAAAACGAGAGCAGCAGCACAAACAGCGCCTCCAGCAAATACAGTGCCAAAAAGCAGCCGCACAAAGCAGCGCCTTGATATTTATGAAAGCGCAGATCGGGATTATCCTTCTCTACCGCATAATGCCCCACGACGAACAAAAACGGAATATATGAAAGCACAGACAGCAGCCTGATGTTGTCATTATTCTCACTCATTGAAGCTCACTTCCCTGTTGTGTTGGTCTGATATCCTTATTCTATTGTATAATACCTCACGCAGGATTGCAAGCAGTTTTTACTCTTCAATGATCGAGCATAAGAAGAACGGCGCTTTCATATAGATGTTGAGAAAAAGTATTGAGGTATCGTCCTCAGCAGAAAGGAATGAAAGCAAAATGACAGGGTATTATCCTGAAGGCAAATTATTGAATACGGTGGAGAATCTCTCTGCGCTGCAGTCTCTCTCCGCTCTGAATGACGCCTACCATGAGGGCAGGATCTTAGAAGCAAGAGCAGTCGTCTGCGATTCCTCGCACAACCTGACCGTTGATCTGGGTGCGATCAAAGGGATCATCCCAAGAGAAGAAGGCGCGATCGGAATACGGGAGGGTACGGTACGTGACATCGCTGTGATCTCAAGAGTTAACCGACCTGTTTGCTTTATCATCACAGATCTCAGAAAAAACGAAGCAGGAAAGCCGATCGCGATCCTTTCACGCCGTCTTGCTCAGGAAAGGTGTATGAGAGAATATATCTCTCAACTGATACCGGGCGACATCATCGATGCAAAAGTCACGCATCTCGATTCTTTCGGCG
>ONYV01000146.1 GCA_900322105.1 uncultured Eubacteriales bacterium
CGTCTTCATAATCATCGGAAATATAGACATCAATGGTATTGTCACGGTCGGGTCTGCGGATGTCCTCTCTGAACGGAAGGGCAAGCACTTTCGAACACTGACGGAGATACCAGATATCCGCCTTATTGCCGGCAAGACGGGTGCAGTGAATCCTTGACTGCTGACCTGCGCCAACGCCGATCGCCTGACCGTCCTTTGCATAGCAGACGGAATTAGACTGTGTATATTTCAGCGTGATGAGGGCAATGATGAGATCTCTTTTTGCTTCGTCCGTAAATTCTTTGTTATCAGTAACGATGTTTTTCAGCATATCCGCATCAATTTTCAGGTCGTTTCTGCCCTGTTCAAAAGTAATGCCGTAAACCTGCTTTCTTTCGATCGCAGCAGGAACATAATCGGGGTCGATCTTGACGACGTTATACGTACCCTTGCGCTTGGTTTTAAGGATCTCAAGCGCTTCTTCCGTATAGTCGGGAGCGATAATGCCGTCAGAAACCTCTCTTTTCAGCAGGAGCGCTGTCTGCTTGTCACAGGTATCGGAAAGCGCTACCCAGTCACCGTAAGAGGACATTCTGTCTGCGCCTCTTGCCTTAGCGTATGCGCCGGCGATCGGGGACAGCTCAAGATCATCTACAAAATAGATCTTTTTGAGCGTATCGGAAAGCTCTGTGGCGACTGCTGCGCCCGCAGGGCTGACGTGCTTGAAAGACGCTGCCGCAGGAAGTCCTGTAGCGGCTTTCAGTTCTGTAACAAGCTGAAAGCTGTTGAAAGCGTCCAGAAAATTGATGTAGCCGGGTCTGCCGTTCAGCACGGTAACAGGCAGATCTGTGCCGTCCTGCATAAAGATCCTTGAGGGCTTCTGGTTCGGGTTGCAGCCATATTTCAGTTCTAATTCATTCATAATGATTCTCCTTTTCGATCACTGATTCTTATTGACGATCCTGTCTTCAAATTCACCTGTTGCAAGGTCGATGAATCTGGTATAGAGCGATACCTTATTATCCTGATTGAGAGATTCCCAGACATCCTTTGTAAAGGTGTCGATGTCACCTGTGATATTGACAAGCGTCGGCTCACCCTCGAAAGACGGGATGGGGTTTCCGTCGCATTTGTAGGTATGGATGAAATGTCCTTCGCCTGCGATCGGCTGCGCATATTCCCAGAAGAAACGGAGAACAGACTCTTCTCTGCCGCAGTTGCTTTTGAGAATGGACATTTTATAGGAAAAATCACCGTCTGCAAATTCCAGCATACCTGAGATCCTCGGGGTGAAGTTTGGCGGATCAGGCTCAAAGGTACGGGTGCGCAGTGCGTCCTCGAAGGTCTTGCCTGCCAATACAAAATCTCTGACGGTATCCGTCTGATCGCCGTTTGTCACGACAGTTGCCTTTTCCAGTGTACGGACAGGCGCATAGATGATGAGTGACGGATCGACCAGCTTGGAAGGATCAAATGCCTGTGTTTTCAGGTCTTTTCCCTCTGCCACAAACACACGGTTGCGGCTGTTTTCACTTCTGCCCATGATAAAATATCCGATCACGGCTTTTTTGCCGTCATCACTTTTTCCGATAATAATGCCTCTTCCCGGGTATGTGGTGGAAGAAATCTCTGCTTTCAGATCTGTCATGTGTTACATTCCTTTCGTTTTTTCAATTTTTGATATGGACACGCCCATCCCTGACTTCCAGTTTATCATCACAGAACAGCGCCACTGCCTGCGGCAGTATCTTCCATTCCGCTTGCTCCATCACGCGCTTCTGGAGTATTTCGGGAGTATCGTTTTCCTGTACCTCGACCGCTTTTTGCAGGATTATCGGACCGCCGTCGCATATCTCATTTACGAAATGCGCCGTCGCGCCCGTCACCTTTACGCCCTTTTTAAGAGCCTCCTCGTGCACGCGCAGACCGCGTAGTATCCTTTTCCGCAGAAAGACGGAATGAGCGCAGGATGCACATTCATCATTTTGTTCGGGAAAGCTCTGACGACCTGTTCATCCAGTATCGTCATAAAGCCTGCATAAACGACCAGATCCGCCTGTTCTTCTGTCAGCGCCTCTAAGATCGCCTTGCTGTAGTCTGCTGCATCCGCATATTCCTTACGCGCGATCGTTCTGATCTTGATGCCGTGATTTTTAGCGCGTTCCAGCGCATAAGCGCCTTCTTTGGATGAGATCACACACGTGATGCTGCCGTTTGGTATCTTACCGTTTGTTTCTGCATCGATCAGCGCCTGAAGGTTCGTGCCGCCGCCCGATACTAATACCACTATTTTTTTCATACTTTTCTATCACCCGATTATCAATACTCGATCAAAACGCCTTCATCACTTTCTATCAGTTCACCAAGAACATAGGCTTCTTCTCCTGATGCCCTGAGAGAGGCTATCGCCTTGTCAACGTCTGCGCTGTCTACCACGACTGTCATACCAACGCCCATATTATAGGTGTTGAACATATCACGCTCAGGAACATTGCCTGCTTTTGCGATCAGATCGAAGATCGGCAGCACCTGTACGTCTTTGCGCTGTATTCTTGCGGAAATACCCTGCGGCAGGGATCTCGGGATGTTCTCATAGAAGCCGCCGCCCGTGATGTGGGAGATCGACTTCACCTTTACGCTGTCCAGCAAAGACATGATGGCTTTTACATAGATCCTTGTCGGGGTGAGCAGTGTTTCGCCAAGTGTTGCGCCAAGCTCATCATATCTGACGCTGATCGTCTTTTCGCTGATATCAAAGACCTTGCGGACAAGAGAAAAACCGTTGGAGTGAACGCCGCTGGACTTGATGCCGATCATGACATCTCCTGCTTTCTGTGTTTCGGGCTTGAGGATCTTATCCTTGTCCACAACACCTACCGCAAAGCCGGCAAGATCGTACTCATCCTCCGGCATCAGACCCGGATGCTCGGCTGTTTCGCCGCCGATGAGAGCGCACTCACTCTGCACACAGCCCTCTGCAACACCTGAAACGATCGTTGCGACCTTTTCGGGGTAGTTTTTGCCGATGGCGATATAATCCAGGAAAAACTGCGGCTTTGCTCCGCAGCAGATAATATCGTTCACACACATGGCAACGCAGTCGATACCGACAGTATCGTGCTTATCCATCAGGAAAGCGAGCTTGATTTTTGTTCCTACGCCGTCTGTTCCCGAAACCAGCACAGGCTTGCTGATGCCCGTGGTGTCGATCTCAAACAGACCGCCGAAGCCGCCGATCCCTGACAGCACGCCTTTGGTCATGGTTCTTGCCACATATTCCTTCATGAGTTCAACCGAACGGTAGCCTGCGGTCACGTCAACGCCTGCTGCCTTATAGCTGTCGCTATAGCTTTTCATACTATTCCTCCCTATTGATGCCCGACAAAACACTGTCGGATGATTTACATTTATTCCTTGATCTTCTGAGAATACTTATCCTCTCTGGAGGTATCCGATACGTCCAGCGGATAGTTCCCCGTAAAACAGGCGTCGCAGAAGTCAAGATTACTTTCTCTGACAAGTTCTTTCAGGCTGTCTTGCGACAAAAAACCCAGAGAATCCGCTCCCATATATTCACACATTTCCTGAACGCTCATTGTCGCGGCGATCAGGTTATCCTTTGAGGTCGTGTCACTGTTGAGATAACACTGACATTTGAAAGGCGGAGAAGCGATTCTCATGTGTACCTCTGTCGCTCCTGCTTTTCGCAGCAGGCTGACGATATGTTTGGATGTCTTGCCTTTCAGAATGGAATCGTCGATCACGATGACCCGCTTGCCGTTGACATTGTTTTTCAGGGCGTTGAGCTTGATCCTCATCAGATATTCGGAATTTCTCTTGCGGTTATTGAAGGCGCGTCCGATATACTTATTCTTGATCAGACCCGTTGCAATCGGGATCCCTGATTCCAGCGCATAGCCGATCGCAGATTCAATACCGCAGTCAGGCACGCCGCAGACGATATCCGCTTCCACAGGGTGCTGCTGTGCAAGCATCCTGCCTGCCCGTTGTCTTGACAAATTGACCGACACGCCGTCCACAATACTGTCAGGACGTGAGAAAAAGATATATTCAAACACACAGATCGCGCTTTTTCCGCCGCAGCGGTCACGATAGCTGTGTACGCCTTCACTGTCGATCACCAGCATTTCACCCGGATCAATATCACGGATAAATTCGCCGCCCATGCTGTCGAATACGCAGGATTCGGATGCGATCACATAGCTTGAACCGATCTTGCCGAAACACAGCGGACGGATGCCCATCGGATCTCTGACGCCGATGATCTTGCTTGGCGCCATCAGCGCAATAGCATAGGCTCCCCTTAATCTGCCGACCGCTTCGAGTACGGCTTCTTCCAGCGTTAAGCTTTTGATCCTTGCCCTTGCGATGAGGTAGGCAATGATCTCGGTGTCTCCGTTTGACTGGAAGATCGCAGCGCCCTGATTGAGTTCATCTCTCAGCTCGTGATAATTCGTCAAAGCGCCATTTAAGCAAAGCGCTAACTGACCTTTGCCATAGCGCATCACAAGCGGTGCAAGATTTTCGTGATCCACAGCGCTTCCTGAGGAATATTTCACGTGCCCCAGCGCCATCTGACCGTTTCCGAGCCGTACCAGCTCTTTTTCGGGCAAGGCTTCGGGTATCATGCCGTGATCCTTATAGTAGGTGATAGTGCCTTTATTGTTGACGGCGATCCCTGCGCCGACCTGTCCTCTGTGCTGCAGGGCATAGAGCGAAAGATAGGTCTCTTCTACGATATCAACGGTATCATCTGTGGAATAGACGCCGATAACGCCGCATTCATCATGTAATTCAGACATAAAACGATACTCCCTTAACTATTGATAAGCTCCTGCACCTTCTGCTGTATAGCTTCGTCCTTTTTGGCTACGCCGTTTTTCATATTCTGTTTTTCCGCTTCTAACTTTGCAGCGAGCGTTTCATCAGACAAAGCAAGCATTTGTACAGCCAAGATCGCCGCATTGTCTGCGCCGTCGATCGCTACAGTCGCTACAGGAATGCCTTTTGGCATCTGAACAGTGGCAAGCAGGGCGTCCAGACCATCCAGTGTAGAGGATTTGATCGGAATGCCGATCACGGGGATAGTGGTGTGGGCTGCTAAAACACCTGCTAAGTGCGCTGCTTTTCCTGCGGCGGCGATGATCACGCCAAAACCGTTTTTGCGCGCATCGGCAGAAAACTGCGCTGCTGCTTCGGGTGTTCTGTGAGCGGACATGATATGTACCTCAAACGGTACGTCATATGCTTTCAGCGTCCTGATCGCTCCTGCAACTGTCGGGAAATCGCTGTCACTTCCCATGATCACCGCTACTTTTTTCTGTTCGGACATAATTCATACTCCCTTTTTGTTTTTTCTTTTGGAACAAGAAAAATATTCCTTTTCCCATTTTATATTATCTTGACAAAAAAAGCAAGACCGATATCAAGGGAATCACCGAATAAATCGCACCTTACGGCTCGGTACTCCTCTCGCTTGCAAATTCTTCCGTCATCCTGCACCAAATTCGCTTGAGAACCTGACAGATTTCAAGCGGATTTGATACGATCTGACTGTACGATAGGAGTATCGGATCTACTCAGTGTTTCCCAAGAAATACCGATCTTGCTATATCAATTATCTTGCTGAGGAATTGCCTCTGTTCTGGGGATTGAGCGCACGATTCTGGAGATTTGACTGCGCGTTAACAACGGGAGTCACGCCGGCAAAGCCTTTGCCAAAGCCGCTTTGACTGTCTCCGAGCGGAGGCATGATCGGATTTGTGCTGCCTGCGGGAGCTTTTGCCGCTGTGTTTTCAGCCGCCGGCTGCTTCGGAGAATGATCGACATTACCGTCTACTACCATTTCCTTCAATACAGTGGCAAGCCCTGCCATATTTTGCATATCCGAAGGAATGATGATCTTGGTCGCTCTGCCGTCTGCCACCTGCGCAAAGGTCTCAAGGCTCTTCAAAGCGATAACTCTGTCGGAAGGCGCTGCTGCATTGAGCATTCTCAAGCTGTCTGCAAA
>ONYV01000181.1 GCA_900322105.1 uncultured Eubacteriales bacterium
ACTGCAGTTCCACTAACTTTTCGAGCAGTTCATCTCTCGGCTTTGTCATCCCCGGGCGAAGGGATATCACCATCGTGCGGTAGTCGATCGGGTTACCGAGAGAATAAATGCAAGACACACTCGAAACGATAATGACATCCCGCCGTTCAGAAAGAGCAAGTGTTGCAGAATGACGGAGCTTGTCGATCTCATCATTGATGGCGCTGTCCTTTTCGATATACGTATCTGTTGTCGGTACATAGGCTTCGGGCTGATAATAGTCATAGTACGACACAAAATACTCAACGGCGTTTTCGGGGAAAAACTCCCGAAACTCCGAACAAAGCTGAGCTGCCAGCGTTTTGTTATGCGCCAGCACCAGTGTCGGACGGTTCAATCGTTCGATGATATTTGCCATTGTAAATGTTTTTCCCGAACCCGTCACGCCGAGCAGGGTCTGCTCTTTGTTGCCTGCTTCGATGCTTTTGACCAATGTGTCGATCGCCTGCGGCTGGTCGCCTGTCGGACGATAATTTGAGACTAATTTGAATCTGTCCATGTTCTTACCCCTTTCCGCTGCCGATTCTGCCTGATGGTACGTTTATTATATTTTACAGCTTACAGCATTCTTTTTTTCCGCAGCATAGAGCCTTTTGGTATCACCGTTTCGGTCGGGATCGTCAGCTTTTGTGTAGCGTGGGGCGCAGCATCCACCTGTTCGCCTGCTTCGTTGAACATCCTATCGACCCGAAATTCAAACGGTATGCCGCTTGGCGGAAGGATATCCAGAGTGTCTCCTGCAAAGAAACGATTCCGCTGACTGAGGTATGCCACACCGTCCCGATAATCATCACACACGGCGACCACCTCATACTGACGGATATATCCGCCGTCTTTTGTATTCTGCCCCGGCTCCTGTCCGTAATAAAAGCCTGTACTATACTCTCTGTGACTGACCTTTTCCAGTTCTTCCCTGATCCAGTCTGCTAATTTCCACTGATCTCCCTCTTTATAATAATCATTCAGCGCATGACGGTAGGCATTTGTCGTTACGGCAACATAATAGGCGGATTTCGCCCGACCTTCGATCTTCATACTTTTAACGCCTGCTTTCAGCACATCATCAATATGCTCGATCATACAAAGATCCCTTGAATTATAAAGATACGTGCCGTCTTCTTCCTGATTCACAGGAAAAAACTGTCCCTCACGATGCTCTTCATATAAATGATACTTCCAGCGGCACGGCTGAGCGCAGTCACCCCGATTTGCGTCCCTTCCTGTCAGATAGCTGGAGATCAGACATCTTCCCGAAAACGAAACGCACATTGAACCGTGAATAAACGTTTCCAGTTCCAAATGCGGATCGGTCTTTGCGCGGATGCCTGCGATATCGTCCAAAGAAAGCTCCCTTGCAAGCACCACTCTTGAAGCGCCCATGTCATACAGTACATTGGCGGTCTGATAGTTCACAACGCCTGCCTGTGTGGAAACATGACGTTCCAGCTTCGGCGCATATTTTGCCGCTAAGCTCATCACGCCCAGATCGGCAATGATCAGAGCGTCAGCGCCGCAGTCCGCCACCGCTTCCAAAAAAGCGGGCATTCTGTCGATCTCTTCATTTTTAGGCAGGGTATTGCAGGTAACATACACCTTTACACCCTTTTGATGCGCCAGCGTGACCGCCGATCTCAGCGTATCCCAGTCAAAATTACTCGGCGCACTTCTCATGCCGAATTGCTTTCCTGCCAAATAGATCGCATCTGCGCCAAACTGTAGTGCTTTCTCAAAACATTCCATATCTCCCGCAGGAGCTAACAGTTCACCTTTTGTCATTGTCATCACCCATATCTGTAAGTATTTTTGCATATCAGTTTGATTATATCATCTGTCCGAAAGGAATGCAACAGCATTCGGAAACTACTCACAGAAATCCATTTTGTCGGGGCAGTCACACGGGGAAACACTTTCCTGAAAAACTTGCCTTTATGTAAATAGCGTTGATGCACTTCCCGGCTTCAAAGCATTTCTCCCCATGCTGATGTCCGATCTATACTCAGAGGATAAATCGACTGCTCTTTACTGCTTCCGTGCATGGTTTGTGAGTATTACACAACTTTCATAATATAAAATTATCACTTTTCACGACATTGCTTGATTTCTATGGAATTTTACCTATATTTTCAGAAGGTTTTTAAGAAAAATTCGATAAAAATTTGATAAAAAGGTTGCAATTTCATTTGATTTTGTGTAAAATGTATATAGTGATTTTTGATAGTGTGTACATTATGTAATAATGGAAGTCCATACTACTAATTAAAGTGAGGGAAAATATATGTCAAACAGACTCTTTCAAGGTGTGATCCACCAGATGCGTGATACCATTGATCGCACCATCGGCGTTATTGATGAAACATCCGTCATTATTGCCTGCAGTGAACTGGGCAAGATCGGCGAAGTAAATGAGCATATTACTTCTGAAATGCTGACATCTACCGTCCCCTTTGTTCTCAACGGCTATACATACCGCTCCTTCGGCAACAAGCCGCGCGGAGAATATGCTGTTTTCGTTGCCGGAAATGATTATGCCGCTCAGAAATATGCTGCGATCCTTGCCATCTCCCTCGGCAGCATCAAACAGTATTATGACGAGAAATATGACAGAGGCAACTTTATCAAAAACGTCATCCTCGATAATATCCTTCCCGGCGATATTTATCTGAAATCAAGAGAGCTTCGCTTTAATGCGGACGTTACCAGGGTCTGCTTCCTGATCAAGATCTCTTCCAAGACCGATATCTCCGCTTATGATGTCATTCAGAATCTTTTCCCCGACAAAGCCAAAGATTTTGTCATCAACATCAACGAAACGGATATCGCCCTTGTCAAGGAGATCAGAAACGATATCGACTCTAAGGATCTTGAAAAATTGGCAAGCTCTATCGTCGATACGCTTTCGGGCGAATTCTATACTCACTGCGTCATCGGTATCGGTACGCCTGTAACAGGCATCAAAGACCTTGCCCGTTCTTTCAAGGAAGCTCAGGTCGCTCTTGAGGTCGGCAAAGTATTCGATACGGAACGCACCATCATCAGCTACGACAACCTCGGCATCGCCCGTCTGGTCTATCAGCTCCCCACCACCCTTTGCGATATGTTCCTCAAAGAAGTTTTCAAAAGAGGCTCGATCGAATCTCTCGATCAGGAAACGCTCTTTACCATCCAGCGTTTCTTTGAAAACAACCTGAACGTTTCCGAAACTTCCAGAAAGCTCTTTGTTCACAGAAATACCCTCGTCTATCGTCTTGAAAAGATCAAAAAGCTCACAGGGCTTGATCTGAGAGAGTTTGAAGATGCTATCGTCTTTAAGGTAGCTTTGATGGTCAAGAAATACCTCTCCTCTAACCCCATCAAGTATTGATTCTGCGTACAAGAACACCTTTCTTTCTATATAAAAAACGAGCATTCGTTCATTCGGATGTTCGTTTTTTATTTTCCGTCCAAACCAAAGCCATCATGACTCTTTTTGCAACAGACTTCCTCG
>ONYV01000282.1 GCA_900322105.1 uncultured Eubacteriales bacterium
TCTTTCTCACTGCGCTTCTTTGTCCTTTTGGCACAGGCAGCACAATCATTATCGCACATAATATACCCCCTACAGGTATTTATTTCACGACTAGTATATACCCCATAGGGGTATTTGTCAAGCATAAAAAAAGCCGGAAAACGATTCGCTCATATTCCGGTTTTTTACAACATTTCTTAACGCGGCACTATGATTCGTAACGCCTGCTTCTCAACATGAATCTCCGCTTCAGACAAGGATCCGCCGAATTCACCATCCAGCGTCCAGTTAACCGGCTCCGTCGAAACGAACTTGGCCCTGCGGACCTGCTTGAAGGTGATATAGGGGCTGTTGATGTTGCCGGCCAGGAGGCTGGCCGCGATCTGCTCGATGTCGATGATATTGGCATGATCCACGTCTTGTTCGAGAATGGCTCGCAGCTTGGGCTGCTCGTCGGTATGGATAAGTTTCATATCGAAACGGAAGCAGTCTTTGTCAAGCCGGAGTGGAAACGTTCCTGTTACTGTCTCGACTCCATGGACTTTCATGCCCTGCTGAAGGGGATCTACCCGGATGTCAAAGCAATCGTAGTTCACTACGACATGGATGGCCTTTGGGTAAGCTCTGATGCAGACGACGAGTGGGGACCGGCCGACAAAGAGCTGTGCGAGAAAATCGGACAGTATCTCGGCGTTCGCGTGACGTCGATTCACATTGACGACTGCGACGAACCCGGCATCTGGATCGTTTACACGAAGTGAAAAAAACTAACATCTAAAGGCACCAAAAAAGAAAAGGAGAAGAGAAGAATGTCAAATTTCAAGTATGGCGTTGCGGAGTTTGACGCCTTTGCGAGATCGTGCCCGTATTTTGATCCGGCAAGCCCCGTGAACAATGGTTACGGATGCAACCATAAAGAGCAGGAAGAGACAGACGATTATGAGCCTGTCGATCCTGATGAAGAAGGTGAAGACCTTGACGGTTATAAAGCCGGCACGTACGGCAAGTGCCATTGCTGGTCCTGCCCGATCGGAATGGAAGCAGAAGAGGAGGATATCAGCAAGCCTGAAGTGTTTTGGGATGGCCTGACACCGGATCCTGAAGCCATGGAGAATGAATATCTCATGGTTCCTATGCACGAATCTGTCGGCGCAAATGCGGAGACGATCGATGCATGGACGCGCTATCAGGCGTACCTCAACCGCTACAACAAAACGTGGATGCCGAAAGAAGCTTTGAAGCCTTTTATCGTAGTTCAGGAGCCGGCACAGGAGCCGACCGATCAGGACATCGCTGCTGTGATGTTCCATCTGGGCTACGAGGTGGCGGCCGGCGCGACTGCTGCGGCCCGCAATCTGCGGAAGAAGACTGGGGACGAAGTTCTCAGCATGGCTAAAGACTATGCTTCGGAGGCCAAGAACGCAGAGATTCAGCCTGCAAATCTGGCCGATTTTGTCACTGACAAGATCAACCATGACAAGCGGCTCGACCCGATGCGTATCGTCGCTTGCGAATGCGAAAAATGCGGCACTGTTTTCGGCGTATGCTACCACGCAGACGGTAGTTATGAGTATGCAAACGCTCCGTGCGAATGTGAAGCCGATTTCCGTCCGATCAACGGCGAGCCTTCCATTTCGGAGTGGCTCGAAACTCTGTTTTGAGAAGGGAGACATCTATGGATTCCTTTGACAAAACAGTTCGCGGTGCACGATTCCTGGATAGCGTTCCTCTTCATCTGAAGAAGATCGCCGATGGAATCGCCGATAGCAACAAGCTGAAAGAGCAACAAAACAAGCTGCTGGAAGAGCAGAATGAGTTGCTTACCAAGCTTCTTGAGAAAAGCCGTACCATCTAACACTTTTTGAATAGGAGAAGCGAACATGAAGTATAAAATTGTTCCGAAACCGTGCATCGAATTCGAGGGTGAGGGCATCGACGCCAACGACGCTTTGGTGAACTTCGCAACTCACATGGATACGGACATGAATATCTATTTTGATGCTGTTCCTGCCGCTGACGAAGGCAAAAGTCCAATGAATGGCAGCGAGACCACGGATCTTGCTGCGTCCTCCGATTGGATGAAAGAGTACTGGGATAACGACGGAGAGCTGTACCGTGATCTGGACGCAGATCCCTATTACGATGCCGGCAAGCTGCCTAATACGGGCCGCTATGAGATCATTTTTGATTTCGGCGGTGTTCGTCGCTACTGCTTTGTTGATGCAGCAAGCATGGATGAGGCGCTCGGAAACTTCTTCCGCCACCATCGCAATGTTACCTACGATAACATTGCCGATCACATGGAGGTATGAGTGTGGGCCACAAGTTTGTAATTAGGCACAA
>ONYV01000099.1 GCA_900322105.1 uncultured Eubacteriales bacterium
GAGAATTTCGGTTCTCTCCTGTTTTTTGCGCAAAAAAATGCTGCCTGAGTGAACTCAGACAGCTTATTCAATATGATATTCTAATTGTCTCTTGATCCATTCCATAATTGTATCGACAATGTAAATGATGTCCTTTTCAGTCAGACGGCGGCCGCTGACGATAGAATGCCATACTTCCAAACAAGTGCGGCAGCAGGTGCCGGTTGCGTGCATCGCAATGTAGATGGGATGACCGTCAAGAGGTGTTTGCCGCCCTTCGCCCTTGTAGTATGGAGAAGATACCTTTTCACGAACGATCTCAAACGCTTTTCTGCGCAGCTTCTCCATTCCTGTTTGACGGCAGTATTCCTTGAGCTTAGGACTCAAAACGTATTGACGGCGATATTTCGTCTTTGCCAGATGAAATAAAGTCTGATCGATCAGCTGCTTGTTGTCTTCTTTCTTTTGAGGATCATAATCAATATCGGCTTTTTGCGCCTGTTTGATTTGACTTGATGGGTCAATATGATAGATCTTGATATCCTTACGAAAACGATCCCCTGTACGCTTAAAATGAAATGCTACATCATGTCTGACGCATTGCTCTCTCATGTTCATGACCCAAGAATATTCACAAAGCCTTGCTTTCTTCCCTGAATCGCCGCTGCAGGTGACAGCTTCAATACAGCCGCTTGAAAGATACGCTTCAACATTGGTTTTTTCAAGAAGCGGTTCCAGCATGATCTCCTTATGAGCAGCAAGAATGTCAACTAAATGCGGCAGGCGTTCATCAGCGCTTTTCTGATTTTCGCAGGAACAGACAATGGTAACATTCGGATAACTGCGCCCCCAGTTTTTAGGGATGCAATCCTGAAAACGATGGATTCTTTTGGTAATGATCTTAAAATGCAGATCCTTTCGGAAATGCATGATATCCCATACAGCCTTTCTCCACGGGTCAGCATCTTCAATAAAAAAGTCCGACTTCGTACAAACGTAGATCGGATTGTCGGAATAAGTCAAACGATAAAGCCGTTCCGGTGTACGTTTGATCGGAAGATGAAAATCATTTGTCTGAAATATCTTTCCTCCTGCGGCGGATGTCGACTTTATTTCCGGACTGATGCAGTTCAGACAACCGTCACTGACTCTGCGGCATCCGCACCATGGATTCCATTCTATCATTTTGACCATCCTGTCTTTGAAAACTATCCTGTGCCTTTTGATATCAGACACATCCGGTGTTTTTATGATACCATATTTATCATAAAACAATAAGCTGTCGTGCTTTTGAAAAAAGATAAGGTTACGATCCTGTGCGCAGATCGATCGAATATAGAATATTCTTTGGTTCAAGCAGAGAAACAGAAATATTCAGAGCGTTTCTGATTGTTCGCCTTAACATCAGAATATCCGTATTCCACTCGATCATAGTCTTTTGAATACAAGCCTCAACGCAGTCACGAATGTGCTGTTGGAACTGTTCTGTCTGTTCAGGGCTATTGATGTGTGGGGTTTTCAGATCTATCAGGATGTTCAAACAGATCTTCTTATCCTGTATTGACGGCAAAAAAGAAACGGTGATTTTTTCGGTCGAACTTCCGAACAGTTTGCCCGATTTGTTTTTCAGGATCAGATAACCTGTCATTTCATCTTCTGTGAAATGACGGCAGCCATTCTTCACAGATACAAGACAACCGCCTTTAACATATAGTGTTCTTGTTGCTTCATCAGACCTGACGAATGGCAAAACAAGTGAAGAAAACGAATCGTTATGTGAAGCGATCACTTCCAGCAACGAACAGTGTGCTGTGCTTTGTTCGACCGCCTTACTGTCTGACAAAGCATTGATGTCTTCCGTTTTCATTTGGTAATCTTCGATCGCTTTCAGTATCAGCGCCTTGACAGAACCATCCCCCACCATCAGATTGACGGTTTTTGGTATTTCCCGAGAGTCCATCCATACAGATAAACTGTCTTCTATTTTTGCAGCAGCTCCCTGATCCATCATGATCAAAACACACTGATTCAAAAGCAGTTTCTTGCCGTGAACGGTTTCTGCTTTTTCTACCGCCTTATCGATCGTATTACCGTTTGAAAACAGTATTTCGGTCTTGTTGTTTTCTTCAGTGCTTGAAGTATCGAGCGTGATCAGCGTCAGATTATATCCCGAGTCATCGTGGTCAATACCGATCCCTTGTACGATCAATCTTTGATTCAGCTGCAGCGAAGTACATCCACTCATACAGGGAATAGACACGAGCATAACGGCTAAAAAGAGAAATACAGACGCTTTCCCCGGGATTATTATACCGTTTGTTCCTGAATGAAGCTGAAAGTGCAAATGCAAAAGTAATGGAACAATAACCGTTAAAAATACATTTATAACAGCTGAGATCAGGATCAATATAAACTGTTCCTGCAGATTATCAGTCAGAAACAATACCATTGTCAGTAGAAGCATCCCTAAGAAGAATACGGTCTTTGGATAAGAAGACTTTGTGAAAACAGCAGAAATACTTTTGGAAGCAGAGATCAGCAGAAGAGAGATGTTGCAAAATACACTGCAGATCAATATCAGTATAAACAACGGATCAAGTCTTTGTAAAGGAGCAGCGCCGTCAATAACTCGAAACAGCGGATATCGCTGCTGATCAATATAATCTCCGACAGATCCGTAAATCAATAATAACATACTGCACAAAAATATACAAGTCAGCAGTACATATAAAATTGCGTGGCGCTTGATATTTCCTTTCAGATTGGGAAGAAGGATCGGCAGCGTTGCCATACTGTTCATTTCTGAAAGCAAGATCAAAATTCGCTTTACTACAGACAGAGCTTTCGGATCCATACGAGGTTTCAGTGCTTCTGCGCTATAACTCGGAAATAAAAAGATCAATAGAAGTATCACTGATATTCCTATCAAAAAAACGATCAAAAATGCGCTGCGTACATTTGCTTCTATTCCTTTGGCAGCGCCATAAACACAGCCGCATATCAAAAGGATCAAAATAATGACAGCGTTCACACCTTCAGGCATAATATCTTCCATAAATGCCCGAACAGAAGAGAGCAGCATGATCGCAGAAAACAAAAAATAAACCGGGTACAGCATAACAACCGTTTTTCCGACATTCTGAAAGTGTTTGATCGCATATTCGCTAACGGAACAGCTTGTTTTTCTGTGGAAAGAGATTGCTGGGATCAGCAAAAGAATGTCGATCGGGATCAGGAACAGCAAAGGAATTAAATAGTCCCATAATGTCTCTCCACTGCTAAAGCGAAAGGAATGAACTGTCGCCAGAGAAATATTACAGATAAAAATCAGACAAAAATATTGACTGACAGTGATCTGTTCTTTATTTTTTTCCAATCTGCTTCTCTCCTTCTACATCTGCGCCCGGCAGATCCTGGATTCGTTCATTTTTGTGCGTGAGTACCTTCCATCCTGCCCTGACGATGACATCACGGAATAATACAGCGCTGGCAGGTGATAAGGGCGTGGTATAGGGAACACCGAAGCTGGTCTTGCTGCAAAGATCAAACAACATGATACAAACCATTACAGCAATTCCCCAGATGCCAAATAAACCACCGACCAGCGTGTAGATCAGTCTTAGTACGGAAGAAGGAGCATAAAGATCAGGTACAACATAAGACGAAATCGCGCTGATCGCAACGACCATCAGCGTTGGAGCGCCGATCAGGCCTGCATTGACAGCCGTATCACCAATGACAAGTCCGCCGACGATGCTGACGGCATATCCTAAAGGCTGCGGCATACGAAGTCCTGCTTCTCTCATGATCTCGTAGATAAACAAGATCAGTATTGTTTCTGTTGTCAATGACAATGGTGTTGCGGCGATAGAGGATGCGATCTTATTCAGCATCAGAGTCGGAAACAATTCAGGGTTGAATGTACCCAGTGATACAAATAACCCCGGAAGTAAGATGGATATGATAAAGGCACAATATTTCATAAATCGTGTAGCAGTGGCAAAATAGGCGCGGTTCGAGTAATCGTCAAGGGACTGGAAGTATTCCGCAAAAATATAAGGAACGATCAAAGCGGACGGTACGCCATCGATCAAGACAGCGATACGGCCTTCTGTCAGTTTTCCGCAGATGGTATCGGGGCGTTCAGAAACTCCGATGCCGCTGAAAAATGAACGATCGTTGCCGTCTTCAAGAAATGGTACCAGATACCCTGCGCTGAGGACGGTATCGAGGGGGATCGCAAGAAGTCTGCTTTTTAGTTCGTTCAGGATCTCGTTAGAAACGACATCCGAAAGATATGCCAGTGCTATTTGTGTATGACTGATCTTACCGACCGTCATTGTTTCAAATTTCAGCTTTGTATTTTTCATTCTTCTGCGGATCATCGTCATATTGACTCTGACAGATTCTACAAAGCCTTCTTTTGCTCCACGCTGGACGATATCTGATTCAGGCTCTGATACACTCCTGCTGGCATAGCCCTGTATACCGACAGACAATGCCTGATCCACCCCGTCGATCAGGATCACTGCAAAGCCTGACATGATATTTGTTTCGATCTCTTCCTGTGATCTCAGCTCGACAAGCTCAGCAGTATATAATATTTTATATTTGATCGTATCATAACAGTTTTTTGCTGAGGTCAAATAGTTATGGGAAAGGATCGGATTCAGGATCCCTTCTGCAAGTACCTGTTTATCGATCATGTTATCAATAGTGATGACAGCTGCACGATGGTTTGAAAGGTGTATTTCTCTGATCGTCAAATCGGCAGTCTCTGAAAAAGTGGTACGCAGATAAGAAAGGTTGCTGTCAAGAGACGGTGACAACAGTGTCGTCGTTTCCTTGAAGCCTTCTATTTTCTGCGGACGGTATATGTTGATCAGATTTCTGATAAACCGAAACATAGTTTCCTCCGATGACAAATGTATTTTGATTTTACTATTGACGAAACAGCATACATTTATTCATTTCATGTGATTCTGTATAATTGCGCTGAACTACCGCAAAATAAAGATATGATGTAACTTTTGGGGAGAGATATGCTTGGTTATTTCGATCATCAGAACTTGTTTGCTATATCTGATCATATTGATCGCCGTCAGGATCATGGGGAAAAGACAGATCAGTGAAATGCAGACCAGTGAATTGGTCATTATGCTTTTAATGTCCAATATTGCTACCATACCGATGCAGGATACGGAACAATCAATGCTCAGCGGTGTTGTGCCGATTATGATACTGCTGGTATGTGAGATTCTCCTTTCCTATCTGATGCTGAAAAACACAAGGGTCAGAAAACTGGTTTGCGGAAAACCTGTTGTAGTGATCAACAGCGGCAGGATCGACCAAAAGGCGATGTGTGAGCTGAGGATGAGGACAGAAGATCTGATGGAACAGCTCAGGCAGAAGGATATTTTTAATATAGATGACGTTGCCTTTGCGATCGTGGAAACTAACGGTATGGTCAGCGTTCTGAAAAAA
>ONYV01000202.1 GCA_900322105.1 uncultured Eubacteriales bacterium
TTGTGCCGAAAAAAGCGTCTCGAGTGCAGCACTACTTGGTGTAATGCAAGGGAGAAACACAAAGCCCGGCGCAAAAGAGACAAGTAAGACGGTGCTTCGGAAGTTTCCGAGGAAGTCTAATAAAGTAAACTCAAAGGCGCTTTGTGCAATGTGCAATGAGTGTGCCTTGCAAGTTCATAGCATGAAGAAGTTCCATGCCGAAAGAAAGTAAGCCCAAAGCAGGCTTTTATAGCCTGCGGCGGCGGTGCGAAGAAAGAATACCAGTGATTCCCCACAGGGGAGCGGCAGCTTGCCGCGCCTATCTTCTGGCTTTGCCTAATAGACGGAGGAGGTAGATAAAGAGGTTGATGAAGTCAAGATAGAGTTGGAGCGCCATGTTGACAGACATTTTTTTGAGCATTTCGGGGTTGTGGGAGAGATTTTCATAGCTGACTCTGATCTTTTGCGTATCATAAGCCGTCAGACCGATGAAGATCAGAATACCGACGATGCTGACGATCATGGACATCACGCTCATGTGAACGAAAATGCCGATCACCGAGAACACCAACAGCACGATCAGACCGATCATCAGAATGGGACCGAGCTTCATCAGGTCACGTTTGGTAACGATACCATAGATGGCAAAGCCGATGAAGAGAACGGCGGCGGCGGCAAAAGCGAAGATAGATGAGCCGACATCATAGACCACCAGCAAAGGCGTAAAGGTAACGCCGCTGACGACCGAATAGACAAGGAACATGGCAAGGCTGACGCCATAGGGCATTTTAGCGACAAAAAAACTTAATGCGATTGCTAACACGACCTCAACGACAAGACCGCCGTAAAACAGCGGCAAAAATCCCGAAAACTTATCCGCTAAATCCGCTTCTCCGCCGGAGGTCAGATAGAGCATCAGTCCGAGCGCCACAAAGAAAGTCAGTGCCAGACCTGCGCCCATCCAGAGAAAGACACGTTTGCTGTAATCGGAAAGACTAACGGCAGGTGCGGCAGTTTGAGCATTTCCGAAACCTGCGTTCTGATAAGTCGGCGGCTGATAAGGAGATGCGCCCTGATTCTCATACGATGACTGTCCAAAAGAGGAGTTGTTCATTGGCTGATAGGAAGACTGCTGATAAGGGTTGTTTGGTGTCGGGTTGCTGTAAGTGCCGCCGTGATAGGGCGCATAGCCGCCGTTGTTTTGATACGGCTGAGTTTGATATCCGTTATTCTGATACGGATTCCGGTCGTTGTAGCCGCCGTTATTTTGGTACGGCGTATTCTGATAAGGGGTATAGGGTACATTTTGCTGATTCTGCTGATTCTGATAATTGCTTACATTGTTTTGCTGATTTGGGTCATAACCGCCCATAAAGCCGAACGGATCGTTTCCGTTTCCCGACTTCGGGTCATAACCGCCAAAATTTCCGTTGTTCATAGTACCATTCCTTTCACACATATTCAGGATACACAAATTCCACCCTCATTATACCAAACTCCCTCCCAAAAATCAAGCGGCGGCGGCGCAGAGCCTGCGCTCCCCTGTGGGGAATCACCGGTATTCTTCCTTCGTACCGCCGTCGCAGGCGGCAAGTCGCCTGCTTTGGGCTTACTCCCTCACAGCACGCAGCTTCTTCATGTTATGATCTTACTAAGCACATTCATCGCTAACCGCTAACTCCCTCACAGTATGGAACTTCTTCATGTTATGAGCCTGCAAGGCGCATAATTATTATGAATTATGTTTTCGTACTGCGCCGATCAGAATAAGCGCATCCTCTGTACTGCGGCAAACTCCGGCAATTGCTCCGGCGCTTTGCATTGCTTCCAAAAAGCGCTTTTGCTGAAGACTGACACGACCGGTTTTTGTCTTGACTTCAATAAAAACCGCTTTGCCGTCTTTGTTGCGGAATCCGAACAAATCGGAAAACCCGACCGGAACGCCGGTACTGAAATATCTGCCATCCTTTGTAAATCCTTTACCGACATTGACGCGGAACATCGTGCAATACATTGACAAGACTGCCTGTATGCTGTTCATTAAAGCGTGTTCTTCTGTCATAACATTCCTCTTGTTTTTGCTTGATAGTATGCCCAGCCCTTTTTGTAGCCTTTTCTTTCGGCATATAATAAAAGCTCCTGATAGCTTTGGCAATCGTCAGGGGTGTCATATTGCAGCACAAAGCCCTCGATCTTTTTCAGCGTTGCCTGAGCGCTTTCGATCTCATCCTGACGTGTCTTTGGCAGCGGCTCTCCGCAGTAGGGACACGCTGTATATCTGACGCCGTTTTCATCCTTTGGCAAAAACACCTTGAAACAGTTTGGACAGGTCTTTATGTTGATCTCCGGAACAGAGCTTGTCCGCTTTGCTTTCTTTTCAGTGTCAAGCTTCCATTCTCTGTCATCGTCAGGAAGCCCGAACCGGGCATAATTTCCCACATGATCGATGATGATCGCTCTCTTTTGCGGCTTGTAGCGCATACATCTCATGGATTGCTGGATATACAGCGTCAGTGATTTTGTCGGACGCAACAAAATAGCGCACTCACAATCCGGCACGTCAAAACCCTCGGAGATCAGATCAACATTACACAGAATGTCGATCTGACCGCTGCGGAACATCTCAATGATTCTGTCCCGCTGTGCCTTCGGGGTTTCTCCGTCAATGTGCCTTGCGTCTATTCCGGCAGCATTAAAAGCCGCTTCCATGGCAAGTGAATGTTTTATTGTGGTGCAGTAGCAAATTGCCTGTCTGCCGTGCGCTAACCTGCGATAGTTTTCGATGACATCACCGAACACTGCTTTTTTCAGCATGACCTTTTCGGCGCTCTTGCTGTCATAATCTCCTTTTGAAGTCTTAACGTCCGTCAGATCAACCATAGACGGCGCATAATAATCATACGGGGAAAGAAAATTGTTCTCTATGAGCCACTTTACATTAACGCCCTCGATAAGAATATCATTAACGTCTGCAAGTCCTGCACCGTTGGTTCTCAGCGGTGTTGCCGTTACGCCCAGACGCTTTGCATCGGGAAAATGATTATATATTTTCCTGTATGTATCGGCAAGTGCATGATGATTTTCGTCTGTTATTATAAGATCGGGTACAAGCTCCTGCATAAGCCGTCTTGAAACAGTCTGCACCATAGCTATTTTACAGTAGTAAAGGTCAACGCCTGCTCTTACAAAGGTGCTTGTTATCTGCTCGCACAGTTCTTTTCTG
>ONYV01000101.1 GCA_900322105.1 uncultured Eubacteriales bacterium
ATCATAGTAACCGTTCTTGTTTTGTCTTTCCACTGCCTGCTGCCCTTTTCTGATGAGAGCGTTCAGAGAGTTGATGAGTTCAGGACTTGCCTTTTTCGATTTCAGGTTGTCTACTGCCGTAAGGATCTTTTCTCTTGTTTCATTATAAGAAGCGTCTGCCTTTGCGATCTTCTCAGCAGCGGTAGCGCCTTCCTGATTCTCGATGAATTTATCATTGTTAATCTTTTCAAAGCCTTCTGTGATAGCAGCTTCCAGAACGGCATAGGATTCGGGGGTATAGTCGTTTTTGTGAACTTGGATCGCATCCAGCAGGGTTTGCAGGAGGTTTACACGTCCTGTGGAGGAGTTCAGACCAACATCGCCAAAGCCGATTTTCGGAGCTGCGCTCTTGGTATAGTCTGCCACCTTTGCATGGACTGTCACATAGGAGTTCGGGTCGATACCCAGATCATAGAGAGCGGTCGTTTCGCTGGTATGGACGTTCAGAGTATTTGTTGAGCCGCCTTCCAGACGGTATACGAGCCAAAACTCATTGCTCACGGAGTTAGCGTCAATATTGCGGGCTGTCATAGAAATGCCGTTAAAGCTGATCGTAACATTGAATGACTCACTTGTTTCGACATTTGCAGCCCACCAGCCGCAGCCTTCGTAAGTCATTTTGATATTACTTGTTTCTTTGTTACCCGAATGGAGATAACTCTGCCCTGTGATCGGATTGCCGTTAGATTCTACAGAGGTAATAACAGGCTGTTGAGCAGCGGTCAAAGATGTCTTTACATTCGTATCGTCAATACCGCTCATACGGAAGTGTAATGTCGTTTTCGGATTCTTGACATAGACAAGCACGGTATCTTCCAGACCGTCCCTGCCGTTCCAGCCTGAGCCTTCACAATATTTGGTATAATAGGCAGTACCGTTTACCTCGTTGGGATAGCCTTTTCCTGTTTCTGTTTTCTTTGTATCGA
The DNA here is from genome assembly GCA_900322105.1 of uncultured Eubacteriales bacterium. Lineage (GTDB taxonomy): Bacteria > Bacillota > Clostridia > Oscillospirales > Acutalibacteraceae > UBA1213. The sequence goes on from ONYV01000101.1 coordinate 966, forward strand.
AGAACTCGAAGTAAATATTTCTGTCAGACGGGTCAAGATACCAAAGGTGGAAGATCTCGTTGACCTGTGAGTTATAAATGTTCCATGCGCTCTTTCCGTCCTTATTGGAAGGATTCAGGATAGAGCCCTGCTGAGCGAAGATGATATTGAACCACGGAACACGTCCGTCTTTAATAAAGTATTCACCTGCAAACCAGCCGTTGCCCATGTCCGCCATGATACCGTTAGGACCTCTGAGCAGTTTTTTGGCATCGTCGTTAGCCAGACGCCATTCTGCGTTCGGAAGGATACTTTTACTCTGAGTCGTTGTGTTCAGCGCACCGACCAAGCCCTTAGATTGGATCGTCGTATCATACAGATAGCTAATGTCGCCTGCTTCTTCATTATAATCATCATACGCATGACCTACGTCCTCATACGTCCAAACGTAATAGGTAAGCTGATAGTCCATGCCGACAGGTTTTTTAACATTAAGGGTAATGTTGTCAGGCGTTGCAGCAGATTCACCGGTTCTGTCGGTCGTAATGATCGTCAGCCTGTTTGGTCCTGAAGAACCCACCGTAAAGGTGACAGACAGATGCGCCACTTTTGCTTTGTTGCCAAAGGCGTCGGAGTATTTGCAGTAAGCGCTGAGCTTCAGAGTAGCGGGGTTAGAGTTTTCTGCTTTCTGATACGCAGCGATCACATAGCATCTGTACTTAGCCGTGTCAGATACATTCTTGCTGATCCTTGCGCCGCCTTCGGTAGTACCGCCCTGATCGAGCATCAGCATATACTCTGTTCCCACGGTGGAATAGTCGGTTACATTATTGGAGTAATAGGTCTGCGCATACTCCAGTGCGCTGCGCACGTTCAGATACGCCTGACGGCCGCTGATATCCGCGCTGGTCGTAGAGTTACTCTGTACTGCAATAAAGATCAGCGTGGTTGAGATAATGACCAGAAACAGTGAGGTTGCCACCGCCATCGGCAGCGAAAAACCGCGTTTACTGAAATTTCTGATCCGATCCAGTATTCGTTTTCTCATACTTCGTAACGCTCCTTTCTATTGAGAATCATTTTATGATCATAATGGCATTGGAGGAATTATCTTTTGTCAAGGTGATCGAGCCGGCAAAGTCCACAAAGGAGTCTGTGTTCACCACAAGACCGGTATAGTCAGGGTCGGCATTATTCAGGATCGTAGTGCCTTTAATCGTATAACCCTCCATCATTTTGATCTCATAGTCAAGATAAACGAAGCACTGTACGGTGCGGGAGTCATCTTTATTTGCTTTTTGTTCTCTGATTGCCATATCGATCTGGCTGACATTGTCATATGTAAGGACTGTCACTGTCGGGAGAGCGGAGTCCTGATCCAGCACATGTCTGATGGTTTGGAGCTTTCCTGTATCATCAAAACGGAGATAATAAGCAGTGACATCTGCTTGAGGAATCGAGCTGGAAACTTTTTCCTGAACAGAACTGGAGATCTTTGCCGCACCTGTAATAAACGATTCGACCTGCAGCGCCACATCCTGCTCATTTGCGATCGTCTGCGCATTCGAGTAGTTAATGATAGCTCTGGAAACAACACCGATACCCATTCCTGCGACCATACCGAGGATTGCAACGGTGACAACAAGCTCTACCAGCGTCAAACCTTTTTTAGACCGTAATTTTTTCATGTCGCTCCCTCCTTTCGTTAAGACTGTTTCTCATAAGCAATAAATGACGTGTTGAACAGTCCGCCTCTGACGCCGACCACATACGTCTGTATCTCATAGCCCTTCACCGTATAGGTTTTCATGCCGTTCGTAACAGTGCTGGAGGCACTGAAATGGACGGTATACTGCGTTTCGGGAGCGTCCGTGCCTGTCTGGGGAAAGTTCTCATAGGCAACATACTGAATATCGGGAGAGAGTGCTTTGGCTGCGGCGTGGATGGCATTGGAATCATCCTTATTAGGATCTTTGCCGCTGCCGATAAAATAGTCTTCCAAAGCGTCCTGATCGTAGAAGTTTTGTTTTATAGCCGACTGCATAATGATCTCGTTGAGCGAACCGCCTTCCACAGCGTGCCGGTTGGTATCCGCATTAAAGATCGTGTCGGTATAACCGTTCGTCATCGCTGTCAGGGTCGATGTAAACACCATGACCAGGATCACGATTCCCACGATCAGTTCCACAAGCGATATACCCTTTTTGGATCTGAATACGAGGAACTTTTTTTTCACACGCTTTTTCATTGGTTTATCCTCCTTTTGAACACTTTATCTCCAAAAAAGCATTCTGCAACTTACATTTACTCATTTCTATTATACTATAAATAAAGTTCAATGCAACAGCTTTTGAAAACTTTTTCAAACAAAATTACATCCTGTTTTTTAGTCGATTTTAACAATTCACAGCAAAGTATTTGTTAATGTTGCTATATCATGATGAGATTTCAGGATATTTACACAAGATTTATCTAAGGCAGCACTGCACAAAGACCGCCTGACGGCTTTGCACGCCATCTCTGTGCGGTATTGCCCTAAGACAGACCGGGCAGCGAAGGCGCTGAGTTTGGAAAATCGGCTTCTACTTTATATAACAGTCAAAACAAGGCAACGGGTGCAAAAGTTTGAACAAATCATATTAGACTTTTTGCGCAGTGTATCAAGACAACAAAACGACCGGAGGGACTGTGCCTCCGGTCGCATTCTTTTTGATTTGGTTGTTTGTCTCAGGATTTTGCAGCGGAGTCTGAGGAGCTGCCGACCAAGCTGTACATACCAAACATTGGCAGGATCATGGAGATGACCAGTGTTGCAACGATAACACCGATAACGATCGTCATGATAGGCGTCATCATATCTGTCAGCTTCTGGGTAGACTCGTCTGTCTGTGCTTCAAAGAGGTCAGACATTTTGTGAAGCGAGTCGCCGAGCATACCGGATTCTTCACCGACTCGGATCATAGAAACGAGGATCGGATCAAATACAGGGTGTTTTGCCATTGCTTCGTGGATGGTCACACCGATCTGCACATCGTCCAGAACGGCCTGTACCTTAGAACGAACGAACAGATTCGGGACAACGTCTCTTGCCAGACCCATCGCTCTGTGGATGGGGATACCTGCGTCTGTCAAAGTAGACATCAAACGGCAGAATCTTGCCAAAGAGCTTTGACGGATGATCGGACCTACCAGCGGGATCTTGAGCTGTGCTTTTGCCCACCACATCGCAAAATCTGCGTTGCTGCGCTTGAGTGTTCTGAGTCCGAGTACGATACCGATGATAACGAGGATGATGAGCCACCACCAGTTGATAAGGATATTTGAGAAGCCCATCATAAATTTCGTCAGTCCGGGCAGTTCTCCGCCGAAGTCTTCATAGACACCTGCGAAGGTCGGAAGTACGAAAACGGTCAGGATGATAACAACAACGATGACCAGTGCCATCAGGAAGGCAGGGTACATCATGGCACTCTTGATCTTTCCTGTCAGCGCCATATCCTTTTTACAGATCAGGGCGCACTGTTCAAAAGCATCGTCAAGACGACCGTTTGCTTCACCTGCTTCTACGATACTGATATAGATCGGCGGGAAGCCTGCGAAGTTTCTCATTGACTGAGAGAGTGTAAAACCGCTGTAGAGGTTTTCGTTGATCTCACGCAGGATCTTTCTCATACTGACATCTTTTTCAGAGTCGATCATGATCTGCATGGAGAGCGAAAGGTTAATACCTGCTTTCATCATCATGCCCAACTGGTTCATGATCATGAGCAGCTTTTTGGGTGCAATTTTTTTGGTGTGAATATCTCCGCCAATATCCATCTGCCAGATACTGGTCGGTTCGTCGCTGTCTTTGCTGAGCTGGACAAGATCCTGCACAACCAGACCTTTTTCACGAAGTATATTCGTAGCCTCCGCTTGTGATTCGGCTTCGAGCGTACCTTCTTTTTTCTGGCTTCTGGCGTTCATCGCCGTATATTTATACTTCAATACTGTTCACTCCCTTATCTTCTCGCATCAGTATCGCCGATATCGAAGTTCCATGCTCTTGCGATCTGTTCTGTGATCAGACCCTGAGCGAGCAGATTATCAATGCTCTTGCTCATAGTGATCATGCCATACTGCTGACCGAGCTGGATCGACTGCTGGATATTGGCAACCTTATTCTCACGGATCAGGTTACTGATCGCTGTTGTGACAAACATGATCTCGAATGCGGCTACACGTCCGCCTGTAGCACGGGGAAGAAGTCTTTGTGAAATAACAGCTTTAAGAGAAGTCGAGAGCTGTACACGGATCTGCTGCTGCTGATCCGGCGGGAAGATATCAACAAGACGGTCAATGGTCTTTGCTGCGCCCTCGGTATGTACGGTCGAGAATACCAAGTGACCTGTTTCTGTTGCGGTGAGCGCAATCTGGATAGACTCACGGTCACGCATTTCGCCGACGAGGATGATATCGGGGTCTTCACGCATGG
>ONYV01000100.1 GCA_900322105.1 uncultured Eubacteriales bacterium
CGACCGATATCCTCAAGGGCATAGCTGACAAGAAGATTGCCTGCTATGTCACAGACTTCGCAACAGACGATATTCTCGGTGAAGACGGCGTGATTGCTCTGCCGCACCTCGGCGCATCTACTCCCGAATCTGAGGACAACTGCGCAAAGATGGCAGGCGCTGAGATCAAGGATTTCCTCGAAAACGGCAACATCAAGAATTCTGTCACTCTGCCGAACGTTTCACTTGCAAGATCGGGCGCTGCAAGAGTTTGCGTGATCGCAAAGAATGCTTCCAACGTTCTTGCTGATGTATGCGCTAAGATCACCGAAAACGGCAACACCGTTGTGGCAAGCGCTAACCAGTCCAAAAAGGACTACACCTACATGATCTTCGACACCACCGCTCCTGTAGACGCTGACGCTCTCAAAGCAGTTGACGGCGTGATCCGTGTAAGAAGCATCTGAGCGGCAAGTTGCCGCTCCCTTTTGGGGAATCATCGGTGTTCTCTCTTCGCACCGCCGTCGCAGGCTGAAAAGCCTGCTTTGGGCTTACTTTCTCACGGCATGGCGGTTCTTCATGCTATGAGTGAGGAGTTGGGAGTGAGGAGTTATCTTATCGCAAGCGCAAGCCCGCACTAAGCCCACCGGGGCTATAGAATGTACAAAAAGCATTCGACAATGTATCGTTAGGTCTTTGAAGATACATTGCTCGAATGCTTTTTTTGATAATGCCGGCGCAGAGCCTGCGCTCCCCTGTGGGGAATCATTGGTGTTCTTTCTTCGCACCGCCGCCGCAGGCTGCAAGAGCCTGCTTAGGGCTTACATTTACAGACCTGATGCTTTATTGCACTAAAAAATGAACTTGCAAGTTATTTCTGAAGAGTGTCAACTTACAATACCCGAAAAAGTAAGCCCAAAGCAAGCCGTAAGGCTTGTGACGGCGGTTTAGAGGTATGACACCGACGGTACAACAATCGGGGGCGGCAGCTTGCCGTATGGAATCGGGAGCGCAGTAGGTGCGGTAAAGTTTCAAAGAGGGATGAAGTATGAATTTATGAGGAAGTAAGCCCAAAGCAAGCCTTTATGGCTTGCGGCGGCGGTGCGAAGAATGCATCCCCGCGGGATGCCGCACCGTCATATTGCGGAACTGAATGTACAACTCAAATGAACAAACAGCGAATCGGGAGCGCAGGCTCTGCGCTGGATACTACGGAGAAATGATGACCTATGTGGGCATGACACTGCCAATGTCTGTTGTCAGCCTGATCTCGTGGGTGCGGCATCCTTTTCGGGACAGCGCACAGGTCACGGTGGCAAAGGTCAGCAAAAAGGCGGCGTCGGTCATGATCGTGCTGAGTGTTCTTGTTACGGTCGGATTTTACTTTATTTTGCGTGCGCTCGGAAATGCAAATCTGCTGTTCAGCACTTTTTCCGTTACAACGAGTTTTGCCGCGGCGTTTCTCACATTCCTGCGCAGTCCGTATTTTGCGCTTGCTTATGCGCTGAATGATGCTGTGCTGATCGTTTTGTGGAGTCTTGCGTCTGTTTCCGATCTGTCGTATATCCCCATGATCGTGTGCTTCGGTGTGTTCCTCATCAACGATACTTACGGCTTTCTCAGCTGGCGCAAAATGGCAAAAATGCAGTCGCAGTCGGCACGGAACGGTCAGCCGAAACATTCACCTGAAAAATGAGCGGAGTCTGATGAATGTACTTTGCAAATTCACAGCATGAGGAAGTTTCATGTCGAAAGCGGATACAAAATATAAATTATTTACATTTTTCCACTTTACATAAGGAGAAAAAAGTGTTAAAATGATGAATGAGACAGTGTGGAAACGCAGTGTCTGTAAAATGATACTCTTTAAGATGTACAAAATCTTAAAATAAAAAAGGAGGACATTTCCTATGGCAAGAAAAATGAAAACCATGGACGGTAATAATGCTGCGGCTCATGTAGCCTATGCCTTCACCGAAGTGGCAGGTATTTACCCCATTACTCCGTCCAGCCCGATGGCAGACTATGTAGACCAGTGGTCGGCTCAGGGTCTCAAGAACATCTTCGGAACCACTGTTAAAGTATCCGAGATGCAGTCCGAAGCAGGTGCTTCAGGTACCGTTCACGGCTCTCTGAACGCAGGCGCACTCACCACCACCTTTACCGCTTCTCAGGGTCTTCTGCTGATGATCCCGAATATGTACAAGATCGCAGGTGAATTGCTCCCGGGCGTGTTCCATGTATCCGCTCGCTGCGTTGCTTCTCATGCGCTGAATATCTTCGGCGACCATTCCGACGTGTATGCCTGTCGTCAGACCGGTTTTGCGATGCTCGCAGAAACCAATACACAGGAAGTAATGGATCTCGCTCCTGTTGCTCACCTTGCAGCAATCGAAGGCAGAGTTCCTTTCATCAACTTCTTCGACGGTTTCAGAACCTCTCACGAGATCCAGAAGATCGCTGTATGGGATTATGAAGACCTCAAAGAAATGTGCAATATGGACGCTGTAAAAGCATTCAGAAAGAGAGCGCTCAATCCTGAGCATCCCGTGATGAGAGGTTCTCATGAAAACGGCGATATCTTCTTCCAGCACAGAGAAGCCTGCAACAAATACTATGAAGCAGTTCCTGAGATCGTTGAAAAGTATATGGGCAAGATCAACGAAAAGCTCGGTACGGATTATCAGCTCTTCAACTACTACGGCGCTGAGGATGCTGAAAGAGTCATCATCGCTATGGGCTCTATCTGCGACGTGGCAGAAGAAGTGATCGACTATATGAACGCTCGCGGCGAAAAGGTTGGTCTTGTCAAAGTAAGACTTTACCGTCCGTTCAGAGCTGACAAGCTCGTTGCCGCTATCCCTGCGACCTGTAAGAAGATCGCTGTTCTCGACAGAACAAAGGAACCCGGCGCACTGGGCGAGCCTCTGTTCCTCGATGTTATCGCAGCTCTCTCCGCACAGGGCAGAACCGGCATTCAGGTCATCGGCGGCCGCTATGGTCTCGGCTCTAAGGATACTCCTCCTTCCAGCGTATTCGCTGTATATGACGAACTGGCTAAGGACGCTCCCAAGGCTCAGTTCACCATCGGCATCAACGATGACGTTACCTGTCTCTCTCTCGAAGAGAAGCCCGCTCCGAACACCGCGGCAGAAGGCACCATCGAGTGCAAGTTCTGGGGTCTCGGCGGTGACGGTACAGTCGGCGCTAACAAGAACTCTATCAAGATCATCGGTGACTATACTCAGAAGTATGTTCAGGCTTACTTCCAGTATGACTCAAAGAAAACAGGCGGCGTAACGATCTCTCACCTGCGTTTTGGTGACAAGCCGATCAAGAGCCCCTATTATATCAATAAGGCTGACTTTGTTGCCTGCCATAACCCGTCTTATATTCTCAAAGGCTACAAGATGGTGCAGGATGTTAAGCCCGGCGGCGTATTCCTCATCAACTGCCAGTGGAGCGCAGAAGATCTGGATAAGCACCTCAACGCTGAAACAAAGCAGTATATCGCAAAGAACAACATCCAGCTCTATACTGTAAACGCTATCGACCTTGCTGAGCAGATCGGCATGGGCAAGCGTACCAATACGATCCTTCAGGCTGCTTTCTTTGCTCTGGCAAAGGTTATGCCGATCGAAGAGGCTGTTCAGCATATGAAGGACGCTGCAACCAAGTCCTACCTCAAGAAAGGTCAGGATATCGTTGACATGAACCACAAGGCAATCGATGCAGGCGTTACCGCATTTGTCAAGGTAGACGTTCCTGCTGCATGGGCTGACGCAACAGATACTGCTGCTGACAGCAAGCTCTGCGGCAGAGAAAAGACCGTGAAGATGGTTGAGACCATTCTCGAGCCTGTTGACAAGATGGACGGCGACTCTCTGCCGGTATCTGCATTCGTTGATCATGTTGACGGTACTTTTGAACTGGGCGCATCCGCATACGAGAAGCGCGGCGTTGCTGTAATGGTTCCCGAATGGAATCAGGACACCTGCGCTAAGTGTAACAAGTGTTCGTTTGTCTGCCCGCACGCTACGATCAGACCGTTCGCTCTCAGCGAAGAAGAGGCTGCCGCAGCTCCCGAAAACACCAAGATCGCTCCGAAGCCTGTTGTTAAGACAGACTATAAGTATACATTGGCTATCTCTCCGATGGATTGTATGGGCTGCTCCGTCTGTGTAGGCGTTTGCCCGACAAAGTCTCTGAAGATGGTTCCTGCTGAAACTCAGTACGATCAGCAGAAGGTATTTGATTACTGTGTTGCAAACGTAACAGAGAAGCCCGAAGTTGCTTCCAATGCTACGATCATCAGCAGCCAGTACAAGCAGCCGCTGCTTGAGTTCTCAGGCTCCTGCGCAGGATGTGCAGAAACATCCTATGCTCGTCTGGTCACTCAGCTCTTCGGCGACAGAATGTATATCTCCAACGCAACAGGATGTTCTTCCATCTGGGGCGGTCCTGCTGCAACCTGTCCTTACACAGTCAACAAGGACGGTCACGGTCCTGCATGGGCTAACTCTCTGTTTGAAGATAACGCAGAGCATGGCTTTGGTATGTATCTCGGTCAGAAGGCGATCCGTGAAAGACTGATCGCAGAGCTGGAAGAGATCGCTGCAGGCGAAAAAGCACCTGAAAGCGTAAAGGCTGCGATCGCAGACTTTATGGCAACTAAGGAAGACGGCGAGAAGAACACCGCCGCTGCTAACGCTGTGATCGCTGAGCTTGAAAAGCTCGATTGTGACTGCAAGAACAGACTGGATGTTCTCGAAAATAAAGAGTTCCTTGCCAAGAAGTCCGTATGGATCTTTGGCGGCGACGGCTGGGCTTATGATATCGGCTTTGGCGGTGTTGACCACGTATTGGCATCGGGCGAAGACGTCAACATCATGGTATTCGATACCGAAGTTTACTCCAACACAGGCGGACAGGCTTCTAAGGCTTCACAGATCGGTCAGGTCGCACAGTTTGCCGCAGCAGGTAAGTCGATCGCTAAGAAGAGCCTTGCTGATATCGCTATGTCGTATGGCTATATCTATGTTGCGCAGATCGCAATGGGCGCAGATCAGAACCAGACCTTGAAGGCTATCAAGGAAGCAGAAGCATATCCGGGTCCGTCACTCATCATCGGCTACGCTCCCTGCGAGATGCACTCCATCAAGGGCGGCATGAAGAACTGTCAGGCTGAGATGAAGAAGGCTGTTGACTGCGGTTACTGGAATATGTTCCGTTACAACCCTGCTCTCAAGGCAGAAGGCAAGAACCCCTTCACCCTCGACAGCAAAGCACCTTCCACCTCTTACCGTGACTTTATCCTTGGTGAAGCTCGTTACAGCGCTCTCACACGTTCCTTCCCCGAAAGAGCGGAAGAACTCTTCCGGAAGGCTGAGGACAAGTCCGTAGACCGCTACGAAGAACTCAAACTCCGCGCCGGCAAATA
>ONYV01000103.1 GCA_900322105.1 uncultured Eubacteriales bacterium
CTTTATGGCTTGCGGCGGCGGTGCGAAGAAAGAATACCGATGATTCCCCAATTGGGAGCGCAGGCTCTGCGCGGTATTGCTCTAAATTACGATCAAGATAAAGGAAGGGTCAAGTATGTCAAAAACAGTCAGAACAAGATTTGCTCCCAGCCCGACGGGGTTTATGCACGTTGGCAACCTGAGAACCGCTTTGTATGAGTATCTTGTTGCCAAATCGCAGGGCGGTACGTTTGTGCTGCGCATCGAAGATACCGATCAGGAAAGAAAAGTGGAGGGCGCTGTGGATATCATCTATCAAACGATGAAGCGTGCAGGACTCATTCATGATGAAGGTCCCGATATCGGCGGCGAGTATGGTCCTTATGTGCAGAGTGAAAGAAAAGCAATGTATCTGCCCTATGCAAAGCAGCTCATCGACATGGGCAAGGCATACTATTGTTTTTGCAGCAAGGAACGCCTTGATATGCTGCGTGAAAATGCTGACGAACCGGGCGCAGGATATGACAGACACTGCCGTTACCTTTCAAAAGAAGAGGTGGAGCAGAAACTCTCTGAGGGCGTGCCTTATGTCATCCGTCAGAAAATGCCGCTTGAGGGTGTTACAACCTTTGAAGACGCTGTGTACGGCTCGATCAGTGTGGATAACAGTGAGTTACAGGATCAGATCCTCATCAAAGCGGACGGTTTCCCGACCTATAACTTTGCAAACGTGATCGACGACCATACCATGAACATCACTCATGTTGTCAGAGGAAGCGAGTATCTTTCCTCGACACCGAAATATAATCTGCTGTATGAAGCGTTCGGATGGGAGATACCGACTTACATCCATCTGCCGCTTATCATGGGTAAAAACGATGACGGTACTACCTCTAAGCTGTCGAAGCGTCACGGCGCAACGAGCTTTGAGGAATTGGTGAAAAAAGGCTATCTGCCCGAAGCGATCATCAACTATATCGCTCTTCTCGGATGGGCGCCGAAAGATAACAGGGAAATTTTCTCTTTGCAGGAACTGACGGAAAACTTCTCGATCGACGGTATCAGCAAGTCGCCTGCCGTATTTGATTATGACAAATTGGAATGGTTCAACGGCGAGTATATCAAGGCAATGACGACAGAACAGTTTGCCGCAGTTTGTGAGCCGTATTTCAAACAGGCGCTCGGAGAACTTCCGCTTGACAGGATCAAGTTGGCGTCTATCTTGCAGCAGCGCACCACAAAGCTCACGGACATCCCCGAAAAGATCGCATTCTTTGCGCATCAGCCCGACTATGACAAGGAACTGTTTGTCAACAAAAAGAGCAAGACGACGCTTGAAAACAGTCCTTCTCTGCTCAAGGCAGGCATTGAGGCACTAAAAGGATTGACGGAATGGAACCACGACAGCATTCATGACTGTCTGATGAATTTAGCCGTCACCCTCGGCGTGAAGAACGGAACGGCGATGTGGCCTGTCCGTATCGCTGCATCGGGCATGGCGGTAACGCCCGGAGGCGCTGTTGAAATTCTGGACATTCTCGGCAGGGAAGAGTCATTGAAAAGACTGTATGACGGACTGGCAAAGTTTGGTCAGTGAAAGTCTTGACGTGGGCATAAATGTAAAAATCCATCAAAAGGAGAGATAGATATGGCGGAAGAGATCAAGGCATCGGAAAATGCCGCGGGCAACTTTATCTATGAATTTATCAAGGAGGATATCGCTTCGGGCGGACAGTATGAGGGAAAAACCGTACATACCCGTTTTCCGCCTGAGCCAAACGGCTATCTGCATATCGGACACGCTAAGGCGATCTGTGTGGATTTCGGTATGGCGGAGAAATTCGGCGGTATCTGCAATTTGAGAATGGACGACACCAACCCCACCAAGGAAGATGTGGAATATGTAGACGCAATCAAAGAGGATATCGCATGGCTCGGTTTTCACTGGGACGACAGATTCTATTATGCGTCTGATTATTTTGAGAAGATGTATGAATATGCCGTGGAGCTGATTCAAAAGGGGCTTGCTTATGTGTGTGAGCTTTCTCCCGATGAGATGAGAGCGAACAGGGGCGATCTTTCTCATCCTGCGGTCAGCCCGTATCGTGACAGACCTGTGGAAGAAAGTCTGGCACTGTTTGAAAAAATGAAAAACGGAGAAGTTGCTGACGGCAAAATGACGCTTCGTGCAAAGATCGACCTTGCAAGCGGCAATTTCAATATGCGTGACCCCGTGATCTACCGTATCAACCGTCTGCATCATCACCGCACGGGAGATCAGTGGTGCATCTATCCGATGTATGATTTTGCGCATCCCATCGAGGACGCAATGGAGGGGATCACTCATTCATTGTGTACGCTCGAATTTGAAGATCACCGTCCGCTGTATGACTGGGTGATCAAAAATACTTCCGTACCGGCGGTTCCCCGTCAGATCGAGTTTGCAAGGCTGGGCATCAACAATACTGTCATGAGCAAAAGAAAGCTCCGTCAGTTAGTGGAGGAAAAGTATGTGGCAGGATGGGACGATCCCCGTATGCCGACACTCTGCGGTTTGAGAAGAAGAGGATATACGCCTGCTTCTATCCGCAATTTCTGCGAGAAGATCGGCGTTTCCAAAACCAACAGTGTGGTGGAATACAGCTTTTTGGAGCATTGTCTGAGGGAAGATCTGAACCTCAATGCGCAGCGTGTGATGGTCGTAATTGACCCGATCAAGCTCATCATTACGAATTATCCCGAGGGCAAGACAGAAAGTTTTGAGATCGAAAACAACCCGAACCGCCCCGAAGACGGCACACGCACCATCACTTTCAGCCGTGAGTGCTACATTGAAGCGGAGGACTTCTTAGAGGAAAAAGTGAAGGGCTACAACCGTTTGTATCCCGGAAATGAAGTCCGTTTGAAATCGGCTTATATCGTAAAATGTACAGGCTGCAAAAAGGACGAAAACGGCAGGGTGGTCGAAGTCTATGCCGAGTATGACCCTGCAACAAGAGGCGGCGATACGCCCGACGGCAGAAAAGTCAGAGGTACGATCCACTGGGTGGACGCTGAAAATTATGTGGATGCGGAAGTCCGCTTGTATGACAACCTCTTTACCGATCCTGAGCCTGATGCGGGAGATAAAAATTTCCTCGACTACATCAACCCCGAAAGCCTGACCGTCCGTCAGGGGTGCAAGGCGGAGCGGTTTGTATCGGACGCAGACGAAACGTCCCGTTATCAGTTCATGCGTCTTGGCTATTTCTGTCAGGACAAGGACAGCACAAAGGATCACCTGATCTTTAACCGCAGTGTTTCCCTCAAGGACGGCTTCAAAAAGAAGGGATGACCGATGAATCAACTTGACTTGTATAAGATCAAAGCAAGACCGATGATCTGTCTGCTGCTGTTTGCGCTGGGCGGAGCGCTTTGCATCCTGCTGGATCTCTGCGGCGTTCCCAGCATCAGTGAAGAACCTGTTTTGCAAAAGAACTTTATCGTACCGATCTCTGCTTGGTGGGCAGTGTGTCTGACGTATCTGCTGTGCGGTATGTTGATCGGCACTTTTGTCAAAAACCATCTGTCGGCGGTCATCTATGCGGCGTGTTTGTCACAGTGCCATGTATGGATCAATATCATTTATCAGTGCGGCATCCGTCATATGGCGATGTCATTTGACCGTGTGAGCGTCGTTTTGATCGCGCCGATCGCTGCGGTCGTGAGTACGTTCATCGTTCCTTTGTCCGCAAAGCTCACGGACAGGATCTTTGGCGGCAAACAAAAATAACACAAAAAACCGTGAACAGAAGTTTTGTCTGTTCACGGTTTTTCTGTCCGCAAAAGGCGGTCACTTTCGGATAAACATCAGGATGAATACGATCAGCAGCGGTATCAGACAGAATATGACGGAAAAGCTCCCGAACGCTCTTGTCAGAAACACGCTGATGACAGCGCCTAAAAAGAAAAACAGGATGATGAGATAGTATTTGAGTCCGTTTTTGAGGTCGGTCTTATTTTTTGAAGTATGGTAGCGCATCAGGTAATCGGTGCCGCTGCGCAGGTTTCCCGTACACATGGTCGTGGCGCAGGTGATGCCGTGGATCACACGGAAGGTCTGCACCTGCAGGGAGCAGATGTAGGAGATCACCACGTTGCAAAGCATATTGTAGGAATAATAGACATTATCCGACACGGGCAGAAATGCGGCAATCAGGACAACGATCATTTCCAGCGCAATGATGAGCTGCCGCCAGTGCAGGGGTATTTTCGTTTCGAGTTTATGGATCAGTTCGGCGGTAAACACGCCGAGTACAAATGCGGCGATCGAGATGAGATAGGACAGCGCTTTCATCAGATTGCCGTCTGCAAGGCTCACGCCGAGCAATACGATGTTGCCTGTCTGGGCGTTGGCAAAGATGCCGCCCCGTGCAATGTAGGTGTACACGTCCAGATATCCGCCGACAACGGCAAGCAGTGCGCCCACAGGAAAAGTCTCTGACATGGGACGCTGTAAGATGAGCTTTTTCGTACCGTTCCCCTCCTTTCGGTATGATGGTTTCATAAGCGGTGCTTTTTATGTCAGGAGCTTCGCTTTTTGGAGAAGGGCGGTCTTTCGTTTGAAAGCGGCGGTTCGGGTTTTAAGCGGGCGCGGTAGAGGGCGTTTTCTGTTTTGAGCCTGCGGTTTTCGGCGCGCAGCTGTTTGATGAGGTTGTCCTTTTCGGTGATTTCCGAAAGATAGTTGAAAAGCTGACGGCGCAGGTCGGCTGTACCTGTCTGGAGCTTTTGCAGCTCGTCACGGCTGTTGAGAGCGACAAGGATGGCGGAGATTGTCACGGGCTTTCCGCAGGTGCGGCAGAGCTCTTTGATCTCACTGTCGAGTGTGGCGGCAAGCTGCTTGGAGTATTCCTCATTGTCGGATGTGAGCAGAGTGAACATATTATCTGCGATGACAAGACGTATGCGTTTTTTCTTTTCCTTTTCCATTCTTTACACCTCGCTGATCGTCATGATTCGGTGGTATGGGCTTTCGGCGGCGCTCTGGTCATTCTGATGCTGCGAAGCCGTACAAAAATATGATAGTTCAAGTTTTATTATAATACATTTTGTTTGCGCTGAAAAGAGGTATTTACGGTTTTTTTTATGAATTTTGTCGCCGATGTCTTGTTTGAGCGAAAAACGCAAAAGACTTCCTCGGAAACTTCCGAAGCACCGTCTTACTTGTCTCTTCTGCGCCGTGCTTTGTGTCTCTCCCTTGCATTACACCAAGTAGTGCTGCACTCGAGACGCTTCGCCCGGCACAAAATATCCTGCGTAATACGGCACTTCTCCAGTTCC
>ONYV01000104.1 GCA_900322105.1 uncultured Eubacteriales bacterium
TACAACGTCCATCAGTTCGTCATAATCGCCCTCGATCGCCGTTTCAAAGGGTCCCACATAACAGGTCAGTCCCGTGCTTTTGATGTAGGCGATCACCTCATCGACGATCCTGATGAGTTCCTCATCGTTTTCAGCGGCGGGTAAGGTCTGAATTGCTACACTTGCGTTCATGATAATTCCTCCTGTAAAACAAAAAAATTAAAGCACTGCGAATAAACGCAGTGCTCCGATAACAAAACTGAAACGAGCTCCCTACGTCGGCATTATCCGCATCAGGTAAAGGGTCGAGGTTCGCAACCTCCTCTCAGCCTGTTTACAAGCTCCCCTGTTTCTTTGGCTATTGTATCACCATTTTCTCTCTTTGTCAATTCCTTCTTTTCATTTTCCCGGGATTTTTGAATAAGTTAAAAAAATGAAAAGTTTTGATCAAAATTTTTCAAAAGTTTGCGGATTCCAAAGGCAGAGCCTTTGGCAGGCGGTTTGGAGGACGCTATCCTCCAACATTCTCAGGGGGTGTGGGGATCGGAGATGACGGCTTCTTGGGTGACGACTGCATCTTCGGTGTCATCGTCACGCATATAGCCGCACCCTTCTGTGGCGCAGAACAGCTTTGGCTGCTTGCCTTTCTTTTTGAACAGCGTGCCGCCGCACTGCGGGCATTTTTGCTCTGTGGGCTGATTCCATGATATAAAATGACAGTTCGGAAAACAGGAACAGCCGTAAAATTCTCTGCCGCGCTTGGACTTTCTGACAATGACATCGCCGCCGCATTTCGGACAGGCAACGCCGATCTTGCTGACCATTTTGACGATGTTTTTGCAGTCGGGATATCCGCTGCAGGCAATGAACCTGCCGTATCTGCCGAACTTGACGACCATCGGCTTGCCGCATTTGTCACAGATCAGATCGGTCTTGTCCTCCTCCAATTCGATCTTGACACCCTTCATCTCTTCCTTAGCTTCTTTCAGCGTCTTGTCAAAATCACCGTAAAAGTCTGTCAGCAACTCTACCCACCCGTAAGTGCCTTCCTCAACGGTATCTAAGTTCTTCTCCATCTGGGCGGTGAACTTCACGTTGACGATCTTCGGGAAACAGTCTTCCATCAGCTTTGTCGTTACTTCTCCCAATTCGGTAGGAAACAGCGTCTTGGCTTCTCTTTTGACATACCCTCTGGATGTAATGGTAGAGATCGTTGCAGCATAAGTGGACGGTCTGCCGATGCCGTATTCTTCCATCGCCTTGATGAGCGATGCTTCGGTATAGCGTGCAGGCGGCTGTGTGAAGTGCTGATTCGGGATCATTTCTTTCACTTTCAAAGGCATATCCTTTTCCAGCGGCGGCAGCTCGGATTCCTTTTCCTCTTCGCTGTTGTCGGTGCTTTCCACATACAGCACCGTATAGCCGTCAAAGTCCACACGATAGCCTGAGGCTTTGAAGAGATAGCCGCCGACATTGATATCCGCCTGTGTGGTCTTATGGATGCATTCCGCCATCTGGCAGGCGATAAAACGATCCCAGATCAGCTTGTAGAGCTTATACTGGTCGCTTGACAGGCTGTTTTTGACAGCGGCAGGCTCCAGACTGACGGTCGTAGGACGGATCGCTTCGTGACCGTCCTGCGCATTGGAACGGGATTTGAAACGTCTTGGCGAGTTTGCAGGCAGATAGTTTTCTCCCCACTTGCCCTTGATAAATTCCTGCGCCGCACTCAGGGCATCTTCGGAAAGTCTGAGAGAGTCGGTTCTCATATAGGTGATCAGACCGACCGCACCCATTCCTTCGATCTCTACGCCTTCATACAGTTCCTGCGCCACTTTCATAGTGCGCTTTGACTGAAATCCTAACTTACGGGATGCCTCCTGCTGCAGGGTAGAGGTGATAAACGGCGGAGCAGGCTGACGTTTTCTGGTGCCGTGACGCAGTTTTTCCACAAACGGCTGCGCATCCTTCATAGCGTCCAGCAAAGTCTGCGCCTGTGTCCGGTCGGTGATCTTGATCTTTCCGTTCTGATCTCCGTAAAAAGCAGCCGAAAACGCCTTTCTGCTGCCCTTTGGAATAAACTTGGCATCTATGCTCCAGTATTCTTCGGGCTTGAAGGCTCTGATCTGGTTTTCACGGTCAACGATCATGCGAACGGCAACCGACTGTACACGTCCTGCGGAAAGTCCCTTGCGGATCTTCTGCGACAAAAACGGGCTGAGCTTATAACCCACCAGACGGTCAAGGATCCGTCTTGCCTGCTGGGCATTCACCAGATCAATATCGATCTTTCGGGGAGACGCCATTCCGTTTTTAACGCCTGTGTCTGTGATCTCATTAAATGTAACACGGTTGTTATCTTCGAGATCCAGCCCCAGAAGGTAGGCAAGATGCCAGGAGATCGCCTCTCCTTCACGATCGGGGTCGGTCGCAAGATAGACATAATCGCTTTTTTCGGCGAGCTTTATCAACTCATCCGCCAATTTTTCCTTGCCCTTGATGAGTTCATACTTCGGGGCAAATTTTTTCTTAATATCCACGCTGAGCCTGTTAGGGTTCAGATCACGTATGTGTCCCATAGAGGCGACGACTTCATAACCCGGTCCGAGATATTTTTTGATAGTCTTTGCCTTTGCAGGCGACTCAACGATAACAAGCTTTGACATATGATCCTCCGAATGTTTATTTTCTGATATACCGACCAAAGGATGACAGCGAGATCAGCCCGCTCAACTCCAGCTCGGTCAAAGTCGACATTACTTCACTTGCATTCATTCTAACCAATGTTATAATTTCCGAAACACTGATCGGTGTCTCTGAAATTGTATCATACACCGTTTTCATGGTTTCTGTCAACTGTTCCGTCGATATTTTTTTATGGTCGGTCACATTTTCCGCTGTATGGACGCCTATCTCTTTACTTTCGCCGTCCGCTTCCGTTAACGGTGCTTTCGCCTGCGCAGTGACTTTTTTGTCTGTTTCGTCACTCTGCCGCTTTGAGGGCTTTGCTGTTTTGTTCTGAAGCGGATAGAGCATCCCGATCCCGTGAACATAGGGCATCGGACTGGTAAAATCAATGGCACGGAAGTTATTCACGATGTCATACGTGAATGTCTGCCCGAGATCGTCTGCTGTCCGCTTGTTGGTATTGTACCAATCGAGCAGCATTTCATACCGATAGACAAGCCCGGCGCCCATTGCGATCAGCCCGTTGGTACCGAAACTATTTCGGTTATCTATATTGCCCGGAACGGCAAACAGCGGTCTGCGATGCAGCGCAGCATATGACGCAGTGATGAGCGATCCGCTTTTAGGACCTGCCTCTACCACCATGACGGCATCTGAAAGCCCTGAGATCAGGCGGTTTCTGTCGGGATAGGAATAATTGGTAGCGCCGGCATCGGGCGGATATTCCGAGATCAGCGCTCCTCTCTTCGTCACCTCCTGCCGCAGTCTTTGACCTGCTTTCGGGAATGGTGAGTTGATGCCGCAGCCAAGCACGCAGATGGTACTGCCGCCTGCAAGCAAAGCGCCTCTGTGCGATTCCGTGTCGATGCCTTCCGCGCCGCCGCTGATGATCAGCGCTTCGTTTCTTGTCAGCTGAAAGCCAAATTCATAGGCGATCTGTTTGCCCAAAAGAGAGGGCGTTCTGGTACCGACCATCGCAAGCTTCATCCTGTCGAGATCAGGCATTTTACCTTTGATATAAAGCACCAACGGCGGAGACGGGATATTTCTCAGTGATTCGGGATAGGCGCTGTCAAAGAAAGACAGCACATCAATGCCGCATTCCAGACATCTCTGATAGATGCTTTCCGCAGGCTTCAGATCTCTCAGAGCGATCCTTCTGAACTCTGTTCTGCTGAACAGTCCGCATATTTTCAGCTCCATCTCATCGGCTTCATAAATATGCTGTGCGCTGCCGAAATACGCCGCTATTTCCGTCACCTGCGGACATTTCACACTCAAAACGCTTTGCAGCCAGATATCATAAACGTGCTGTTCTGCCATAACCATCACTGCCCTTCATTTGAAGTTTTATCCCTGCAGCGCATACAGCAGGATCGCCGCTGCTGCCGCTGCATTGAGCGATTCCGCTCTCCCTTTCATATTGATCCGTACACTCTGACGGCAAGCGCCGATCGTTTCCTGCTTGAGTCCGTTCCCTTCGTTGCCGATCAGCATGATGCCTCCTTTGGAAAAATCGACTGTGTGAAGATCGTCCGCTTCATGCGGAGTAGAGGCAAAGGTCGGTATGCCCTGCTTTGTCACGGTACGGATAAAGTCCGTGAACTGCTCCGCTATCATGATCGGCACACGAAACACTGCTCCCATGCTTCCTCTGATGACCTTGGGAGAATAGATGTCGCAGCAGTCAGACGACAGTATCACGCCGTCCGTGCCGAGCGCTTCGGCGGTTCGCAGGATCGTCCCGAGGTTCTGCGGATCCTGAATATTTTCCAGAGCCGCATAACGTCCCTGATTACTAATTGTAAACGATCCTATGCTTTTGTCAAGCCTTTTTACAATACACAAAAATCCCTGCGGCGCAGCGGTATCTGACAGTTTCTTGAAAAGTGCTTCGCTGATCTCCACTGTTTTCTGTGCATAAGCGCTGACACGGGCAAATTCTTCGGGGTATTTCTTTTGAGCGGTGTTCGTATAGAGAAAATGCGTGATCTGTGCGCCCGACAAAACGCCGTCCACACACAGCCGTACCCCCTCAGCCACAAAGCAATCCTTCTCTCGACGATGCTTTGCGCTGCTCATCAGCTTTGCTGTGTCTTTTATCAGTTCATTATCCTTTGCAGTAATCATCTTCAAGCTCCTTGCCGCACGTTAGTTCCGCTTTGTACCGTCAGCATCATTTTCCTGCATCCATCGGAGAATGCTGTCTTTCATGGTATAGACTGTATCGGCGATCGTCAGGCCTTTAGTTTCAATCGTGATATCTGCCTGCTGCTGATACATCGGCAGCCTTTCCTCATAAAGATCCTTCAGCGTCTGCCCCTTGTGTATCGCCACTCCTCTTTTTGTCAGATCGCCAAGCCGCTTCTCGATCTCTTCATAAGGAAGATGGATATACACAACGATCCCGATTTGTCTGTAATGTGTCATTGCTTCTTTGCCGTAGATGGCGCTGCCGCCTGTTGCGATCACTGTTTTTTTCGGGTTCAGAGAAGCGTTGATGCGGTTTTCGATCTTTAGAAAAGCATCCAGGCCTTCCTCCCTGATGATCTCTGACAACAGTCTG
>ONYV01000107.1 GCA_900322105.1 uncultured Eubacteriales bacterium
GACGCCCGACGGGTGGCATGACGATGACCACTACACTTCCGCACAAGATTTAGTGATCATCGGTGATTACGCCAGAACGATCCCAATCGTCAAAAATTCCTGTGCGAAAGCCTATGTCGAATGGGATCTTATCAAGGGCGGTTCCATCGCCTGGATGAACTCTAACAAACTGATCCAATGGGATTCGGGCGTATATTCCGAATACTGCGACGGTCTGAAAACGGGATTTACCGATCAGGCAGGTACATCTGTGGTCGCCTCTGCAACGATGGAAGGTCATACGCTGATCGCTGTTGTCATGAACGGTCTGAACCTCTACAGCAAATATGAAGACTGCAACAGGCTGTTCCATGCAGGGTTCTCTTTGTATGATCTGAATTATACTTACGGCTGATCCGACATACTTTTCAAAAACAAATTTGCTACATCTCTGAAATTGATCTCTTTTACCGGATCTGCGGCGGCGATCGGATACTCTGCTATCTGTTTGCCGCCGCTTTTATAGATCAGTTTGCCTATCACTTCCCCTTTTTCGACAGGCGCTTCTGTCTTTTCGGGCAGATATACCTCTGCTTTGATATCCGATGCGCTGCCCTTTTCGATCAGTATCTTTTCATCTGCATGACATTCTGTCCTCACAATACTTTCCATTCCGTTGGTGACGGTCAGTTCCCGCTCCGCTTCCTTTGGCATTTCCGGCAAATACATCCCATAGCCTGCAAAGCCGTGATCCAGCACCTTTGCGGCATCCTTGAAACGGTCTGTTCCCGTTGCGCTGCCCAGAACGACTGCGATCAAAGACAAACCGTCCCTTTCGGCGGTAGCGCTGATGCAGCTTCCTGCCTGTGAAGTCGTTCCTGTTTTCAGACCTGTGATACCCTCGTAGCTTTTCAGCAGCTTGTTCGTGTTGACAAGCTGCGTTTTTCCGTTTCTCAGTTCATCCATCCAGATGCCGCTGTAGGAAAGGATCTTCGGATGCCGCAGCAATTCTCTTGACATCAGCGCAACATCATAGGCGCTTGTCACATGACCTTCTTCATCCAGTCCGTTACAGTTTTTGAACACGGTCTCTTTCATGCCTAATGTCTTTGCCTTTTGATTCATGGCGCTGACAAATGCTTCCTCCGAGCCGCTCACCTTTTCCGCCAGTGCGACCGCTGCGTCATTGGCACTGGCTACGATAGTCGCTTTGACCATTTCATCCACCGTCATGGTTTCCCCCGCTTCCAGCCAAATATCCGAACCGCCCATTGACGCCGCATGAGCGGATGCTGTCACTGTGTCTTCCCAGCGCAGCTTTCCGCTGTCGATCGCTTCCATCACCAGTATCAGTGTCATGATTTTCGTAATAGATGCACATGCCCTGATTTCGTGAGCGTTCTTTTCAAACAGCACTTTTCCGCTTGTTGCATCCATCAACACAGCAGACGGCGCTGTGATCTCTTTTTCACTCAGCGCCTTCGTCTGAACTGACAGATCCATAAACGTCAGCATAGCAATACACAATATCACCGCAATCATCCGTATCAAACGCATACCGCACCTCCAGAGCCTTTGTGATAATCTATATGCTCTGATGGCGCGGTATATTTCAAATTATTTCTTTTTTTTCAGACCTGTTTTCTTCTTCTCTTTTTCTTTCTCTTTCTCTTTCTTTTTTGCTTCGGCGTCTACTGTAAAATCACGTTCCATAAAAGAAGCGATCTCTCGTTTCAGTCTTGCAACCGGCAGACCCACCACGTTATTATAATCTCCCCTGATTCCTTTGACAAACAGCGCTGCTCTATTCTGTATGCCGTATCCTCCCGCTTTGTCATATGGTTCGGTGGAATTGATGTATTCTTCGATCTCGTTTTCCGTCAGTTCATAAAACTCGACCTCTGTTGTTTCCGAAAAGCTGTAGGACTGTCCCATATAGTACAGGCAACAGCCTGTGATGACACGATGCACTTTCCCCGACAGCATCTGCATCATCAGTCTTGCATCTGCAGTACTGCGCGGTTTGTTCAGGATCTTACCGTCGATGATAACAGAGGTATCACAGCCGATCACCAGACATTTGGCATAGCCTTTTGCAACATATTCCGCCTTCATATTTGCCAGATACTCCGGACATTTATCCACAGCAAGGTCTTTGGGTACCAATTCACGGATATCCGCAGGGATCATGCGGAACTCTTCGTACAGATAATTCATTAAACTCTTTCTTCTTGGTGATGCAGACGCTAATATGACATCCATGTTTTTTCTCCTCTTTCCGATCTTCGCTATATCAATTGTTTATAAATATCTCCTTTTTTGAAACTTGTCAGCTTTGCGCTCTCTTTGGCAGCGTCCGAAACAGACAGTCCCGATTCGATCAGGTTTTTGGCGATCTCGACCGCTTCTTCTATCGTGGACGCTGTTTTTTCTGTTTCCTGCGCTCCTTCGATGACTAATACGATCTCACCCTTTGCGCTGCCGTCTGCAAAACGCTCTGACGCTTCTGAAAGTGTTGTGCGGACTACTTCTTCATGTACCTTCGTCAGCTCCTTAACGATAGAGATACGTCTGTCGCCAAAAAACTGATACATATCCTTCAGCGTTGCCGCTAATTTATGCGGGGCTTCATAAAAGACCATCGTCCGCTTCTCTTGCAGCAGGGATAGCAAATGCTCACGTCTCCCCGGCTTATTGACAGACAAAAAGCCCTCGAACGTAAATCTTGAAGTGGAAAGTCCACTGATCGCTACTGCCGTTGCCAACGCAGTAGGTCCGGGTACGGAACATACCGTGATGCCTCTTTCATAGCATTGCTGCACCAGCAATTCTCCCGGATCTGAGATACAGGGCATTCCTGCATCTGTCACGATCGCACAGTCTTCTCCGTTTTCGATACGGTCGCAGATCTCTTTTCCTTTGTCGTGTGTGTTGAATTTGTGATAGCTGACCATCGGCGTGTTGATCTGAAACCGATTCAGCAGCTTTATTGTGACTCTGGTATCTTCGGCTGCGATAAAATCCACCTGCGAAAGCGTTTCGATCGCTCTGGGAGAAAGATCCGAAAGATTTCCGATCGGTGTGCCGACTACATACAGTTTTCCTGCCATTTATAGGTATGCCTCCTTATATGCTCCGTAAATTCGGATCATCTCCTCTGACCATCCGCCGCCGTCTTTTTCGATCAGCAAAGTCGGTTCGGCGATCAGTCCGCCCGGGTTGCCGCCCTTTCTTCCTTCGATCAGAAACAGCTTGGGCGCTTTGGCGCTTCGCTGCTGTACAAACCGCAGGCGCTTTGGCTCAATACGGTATTGCCGCATGGAACAAATGATATCGCTCAGTCGTTCGGGACGCTGACACAAGCACAGTCTGCCGGAAAAATTCAGCAGCTCAGATGACACACGGATGATATCGTCCATTGTACACGCCATTTCATGACGCGCGATCTTCTGTGGTTGGTTTGGATTCAGTATTCCTGTACCTGCCGCTTTATACGGCGGATTGCAAACTACAAGATGATATGTACCAAACTCGACTTTTCCTTTCAGCTCAAGCAGATCGGAATGCAGCACTTCTATCCTTTCTTCCAGATGGTTCAGCGCGATACTTCTTTTCAGCAACTCACAGGCTTCCTCCTGAATATCCACCGCCGTCACATGAGCAGGTACTTGTTCCCTGCTCCAGATCAGCGGTATTGCGCCGCAGCCTGTTCCTAATTCACAAGCCTTATCCGTCTTTTTGGGAGCAGAAAAATGCGCTATCAAAACCGTATCCGTGCCAAATGTATGGTTCTTTGATACGATCACCCGTATCCCATTGCCCAGCGGTTCGGTCTTTTCTCCTTCATACAGCATTCTCTGTCACTCCCCTTTCCTTTTCGATTCCGCAAGCTATTATATCATATTTTTTCCATTTCGTAAAGCATAACTTCCTTTTCTTCATGGTAATCAATAGACTTCCTCGGAAACTTCCGAAGCACCGTCTTACTTGTCTCTTTTGCACCGGGCTTTGTGTCTCTCCCTTGCATTACACCACTCGGGGAAAACCCTTTCCTAAAACCGCTGATTTTCAGCATTTTTTGAATGTGTATCAGAGAAGGCTTGATTTATGCTGACAAATGATTATAATGGAAACAGATCGAAAGGAGCGGTGCAGAGTGCTATTATATCACAAGCTTGATCTCCACGGAGAAACGGCGGAAAGCGCTGTTCGTCTTCTGACAAAAACGCTGAAACAGTTACCGAAAGACACAGCAGAGCTAAAAGTGATTCACGGATATCACCGTGGAAATGTGCTGCAGGAAGTGGTGCGAAAATACAAACATCCGAGGATCAAGAGAAAGATCATGGGGTTGAATCAGGGAACGACCATCTTTGTTCTAAAAAATAACGGCGTATGATCCTTTGCTGTTCTGAACAATCATACACCGCTTGTTCTGTTTTCTTCTTTCAGCGGCAGGATGCCGCCGATATCATACAGCGGTTCTTTGGAAAGCGACAGCAGCCGAACACCGTAGTTTTTGGCAAAAGCACTGATGATATCGTAGTCGGGATGTTGTCGGATCTCTCCGCTGAACGCAAGCATATCTTTTGAGATCATTCCGCAGCACCCGCCGATGAAACCGTAATCATATCCCGATAGCCCGATATGACCCGAACGGATCTTCAAAACATCGATCTGATGCTGTTTGCAGACCCGATAGACGGACTCATCCGCAGTGATCAGCGCATTTTCAGCGATCACGGCTGACGAGCATTTTGTATAACGCTGATTGGTGTGAAGTATCATTACGCCGTGTTTTGCAAGCAGCTGCAAAAGCGCTTGATCGGCATATTTTGTATGACACAAAGCTTGTTTTCCGAGAAGACAGACATTCAAAAGCGACTTTTCGGCTGTGACCGCTTCAAAACTTTTCCGACAGTGAAAACCTTCCTGCGTCAGTTTCCGAAACGTATCCTCCGATAGACTGTCGGCAACGACTATTTCACTGTTTCCGATATGGCAAAAGGACATATCCGCATGATACCTCTCTTCTCCCCTGATCATTGGGAGCGGTTCGGTCGGTATGATGCGGATATGCAGCTTTTTCAGCGCTTCAATCAGAAGCGGCTTTCGGGCAGACATGACCACAAGAGTCACATCCGCAGTCGGGAGATGAGGTTTTTTAATATACTGTTCGTTCAT
>ONYV01000018.1 GCA_900322105.1 uncultured Eubacteriales bacterium
CGGCACGTTTATGGTAAAATCAAAAATTGCAGACAAGTAGTCTGCGGTAAAAATAATTGCTGTGGAAGTTCACCATATTTTTGAAGCGATGAGGAATTTTTACGGCAATAATGAATAACACTGTTGTTTATCGGCTCAGGGTCTCCCCTGTCGCTGTAAACATATATTTTTTGAGCAAGGAGGTGCAATGAATTGCCAACGTTTAACCAATTGGTTCGCAAGGGAAGAGAAGTTTCCGAGAAGAAAGCAAAGGCTCCTGCACTGCTGAAGGGCTGGAACTCTAAAAAGCGCAGAGCGATCAACCAGAACTCTCCTCAGAAGAGAGGCGTCTGCACAGCTGTTAAGACCGCTACTCCGAAAAAGCCTAACTCCGCTATCAGAAAGATCGCCAGAGTAAGACTTTCAAACGGTATCGAAGTAACTTCCTACATTCCCGGTGTAGGTCACAACCTTCAGGAGCACAGCGTTGTTCTGATCAGAGGCGGCCGTGTTAAGGACCTCCCCGGTGTTCGTTACCACATCATCCGTGGTACTCTCGATGCACAGGGTGTTGCAAAGCGTATGCAGGCTCGTTCCAAGTACGGTGCAAAGCGTCCTAAGGCCGGCAAGAAGTAATTTCCGAACTAACCACTCGGAACCACAGTCAACATTCTTAAGGATTATTTGATGATGCAATACAGAGATGTATTTTTACATATAATTTGCCTCTCTGTACGGCATAACGAAAGATAAGTCCTTTCGAGTACCGATGAAAATCACTATCATGTGAAGGAGGGAAGTAAAATGCCAAGAAGAGGTAATGTTGCAAAACGTGACGTTTTGCCCGATCCGGTTTACAATTCAAAGCTCGTAACCCGTCTGATCAACAACATCATGTATGACGGAAAGAAGGGTGTTGCGCAGAAGATCGTTTACGGTGCTTTTGAGATCGTCAACACAAAGACAGGAAAAGAGCCGCTCGAAGTGTTTGAGCAGGCTATGGAAAAGGTCATGCCTTCTCTTGAGGTAAAGGCTCGCCGTGTGGGCGGTGCTACCTACCAGGTTCCTATGGAGGTAAGACCTGAAAGAAGACAGACTCTCGGACTTCGTTGGATCTCAAGATATTCCAGACTCAGATCCGAAAAGACCATGAAGGAAAGACTTGCCGGAGAAATCCTTGATGCTGTAAACGGCGTCGGTGGTGCTGCCAAGAAGTGCGAGGAAACACACAGAATGGCGGAAGCAAACAAAGCATTTGCTCACTACAGATGGTAATGGCAGCCTGAGCGCTGCTTGACAGCAAACGGCGAGATCGCCGCGATCATATAAGGAGGATTATCATGGGAAGGCAAGTATCACTTGAAATGACACGAAATATCGGCATCATGGCTCACATCGACGCCGGTAAAACTACAACTACAGAACGTATTCTTTTCTACACCGGTGTTAACCACAAGATCGGCGAGACCCACGAGGGCGCTTCAACGATGGACTGGATGGCACAGGAAAAGGAAAGAGGCATTACGATCACCTCTGCTGCTACAACTTGTTTCTGGGCAGGAAGCGACGGCACCAAGGGCAGCCACAGGATCAATATCATTGACACCCCCGGTCACGTTGACTTTACGGTCGAAGTTGAGCGTTCACTCCGTGTACTTGACGGCTCCGTAACAGTTCTCTGCGCAAAGGGCGGCGTTGAGCCTCAGTCTGAAACAGTCTGGAGACAGGCAGACAAATATCGTGTTCCCCGTATGGTATACGTCAACAAGATGGATATCATGGGCGCCGATTTCTATAACGTAGTCAAGATGATGAAGGATCGTCTGAAATGTAACGCTGTTCCGATCCAGCTGCCGATCGGCGCTGAAGACACCTTCAAGGGCATTGTAGACCTCGTTGAAATGAACGCAGACATCTATTACGATGATCTCGGCAAGGATATGAAGGTCGAAGAGATCCCGGATGATATGAAAGAGCTTGCTCAGAAATATCATGACGAACTGATCGAACACGTTTGCGAGCAGGATGAAGAACTGATGGAAAAATACTTTGAGGGTATCGAACCTACAAAGGAAGAAATCAAGAGAGTCATCCGCAAGTCAACCATCGACAACACTATGGTGCCTGTCACCTGCGGTACTTCTTACCGCAACAAGGGCGTTCAGAAGCTGCTCGATGCGATTGTTGACTATATGCCCGCTCCGACAGACGTTCCTGCGATCAAGGGCATCAATCCCGAAACCGAAGAGGAAGTGGAAGTTCCTTCTTCCGATTCCGAGCCCTTTGCAGCTCTTGCGTTCAAGATCGCTACTGACCCCTATGTCGGTAAGCTCTGCTTCTTCCGTGTATATGCAGGTACACTGAACGCAGGTTCTAACGTATATAACTCTACAAAGGATAACTCCGAGCGTATCGGACGTATCCTTCAGATGCACGCTAACCACAGACAGGATATCGACACCGTTTATGCCGGCGATATCGCTGCTGCCGTTGGTCTGAAAAATACAACGACAGGTGATACGCTCTGCGATCAGAATCACCCTGTCATCCTGGAATCTATGGAATTCCCGGATCCTGTTATCCGTGTTGCGATCGAGCCGAAAACAAAGGCAGGTCAGGAGAAGATGGGTATCGCTCTTGCAAAGCTTGCAGAAGAAGACCCGACTTTCAAAGCATATACGGACGAAGAAACAGGACAAACCATCATCGCAGGTATGGGTGAGCTTCACCTTGAGATCATCGTTGACAGACTGCTCCGTGAATTCAAGGTCGAGGCAAATATCGGTAAGCCGCAGGTTGCTTATAAAGAAACCATCCGCAAAAGCTCTGACGTTGACGAGAAGTATGCAAGACAGTCAGGCGGTAAAGGTCAGTATGGTCATGTTAAGATCAAACTTGAACCCAACCCCGGAAAAGGCTACGAATTTGTCAATGCCGTTGTCGGCGGCGCAATCCCGAAAGAGTACATTCCTGCTGTTGATGCCGGTATCCAGGGCGCTATGCTCTCAGGTGTACTGGCAAGCTACAATGTCGTTGATGTTAAGGTAACACTTTATGACGGTTCTTATCATGAAGTCGACTCCTCTGAAATGGCATTTAAGATCGCCGCTTCTATGGCGTTCAAGTCCGGTATGAGAAAGGCAGATCCTGTCATTCTCGAACCGATCATGAAGGTGACCGTTACTGTTCCTGAGGAATACATGGGCGACGTTATCGGTGACCTCAACAGCCGCCGTGGTATGATCCAGGGTATGGAAGCTGTTGCAGGCGCACAGAGGATCATCGCTATGGTTCCGCTCTCAGAGATGTTTGGCTACGCTACCGATATGCGTTCCAAAACTCAGGGCCGCGGACAGTATGTTATGGAGCCTGATTCTTATGCTGAAGTGCCGAAAAATATCGCTGACGATATTATTTCTGCAAGAAGCAAAAAAGATGACTGATTTTTGATAAAAAATCATTAAAAATGCTTGCATTTTAGCCTTGTTGTTGGTACAATAAGGCTAAGTGCAATGCTTATTATATTATTATTTAGGAGGTAATTTCCAATGGCAAAGGAAAAATTTTCCAGAAACAAGCCGCACGTTAACATTGGTACAATCGGCCACGTTGACCACGGTAAGACAACACTGACTGCTGCTATCACAAAGGTTCTGAACCTCGAGGGTGACGCTGAATTCGTTGATTACGCTAACATTGATAAGGCTCCCGAAGAGAGAGAGCGTGGTATCACAATCAACACCGCTCACGTTGAGTATGAGACTGCTAACCGTCACTATGCTCACGTTGACTGCCCCGGACACGCTGACTATGTTAAGAACATGATCACCGGTGCTGCTCAGATGGACGGCGCTATCCTCGTTGTTTCCGCTGCAGACGGTCCTATGCCCCAGACAAGAGAGCACATCCTTCTCTCCCGTCAGGTAGGCGTTCCTTACATCGTAGTATTCATGAACAAGACTGACCAAGTTGACGACGAAGAGCTTCTCGATCTCGTAGAGATGGAGATCCGTGAGCTGCTCAACGAGTATGAGTTCCCGGGCGACGACACACCGATCATTCGCGGTTCTGCTTACAAGGCTCTTACTTCTGATTCCAAGGATCCTCAGGCTCCTGAGTATGCTTGCATCCACGAACTGATGAAGGCTGTTGACGAGTACATTCCTACTCCTGAGAGAACAACTGACCTGCCCTTCCTGATGCCTGTTGAGGACGTCTTCACGATCTCCGGTCGTGGTACTGTTGCAACCGGTAGAGTTGAGAGAGGTCAGATCAAGACTTCTGAAGAAGTTGAGATCGTTGGTCTTTCCGAAGAGAAGAAAAAGTCTGTTGTTACAGGTCTTGAAATGTTCAGAAAGACTCTGGACTATGCAGAGGCCGGCGACAACGTAGGCGTTCTGCTCCGTGGTATCCAGAAGTCTGAGATCGAGCGTGGACAGGTTATTGCTAAGCCCGGTTCCGTTCATCCTCACACTAAGTTCCAGGGTCATGTATACGTACTGACCAAGGATGAAGGCGGTCGTCATACTCCTTTCTTCAACAACTATCGTCCTCAGTTCTATTTCAGAACAACTGACGTTACAGGCGTTATCAATCTGCCCGAAGGCACAGAGATGTGTATGCCCGGCGATAACGTTGACATGAACGTTGAGCTGATCACTCCTATCGCTATGGAAGAAGGTCTCCGTTTCGCTATCCGTGAAGGCGGCAGAACAGTAGGTTCAGGCGTTGTTGCTAAGATCTATGAATAATTTCTTTCTTACGCTTGCGTAGGTAGATTCGTCCCCTGTCTGGTTTCAGACAGGGGATTTTTTTGTGCGTTCGGTTGCTAAATAGAACCGTATCTGATATAATGAGACTGGAACACTATGCAAATTTTCTTTCAGGAAGGATGAATGATATGAGCGCATTTATCATCATACTGCTGCTGTTTGCAGCAGCACTGATCGGTGCTGTTCTGCTTGCTGTCTTTCAGAAAAAACACAGAAAACTATGGCTTCTCTCGTGTGCAGCGCTGATACCTGCCGCTTTGATCGCACTATCGGCGGTACATATCACGTTTGCCGCGCTGCCCGTGTCGAACGTGGAACAGTCCTATTCTGTGGAAGCCGTCTCGCAGAAAGGCTACCTTGATATGGCATTTGCCCTGATCGCTCAGGGTGAAACAATGGGCGCAGAACGTGTGCTGAACGAGTATGCCGCAGAATACCCGATCAGCGACAATTATCTCTTAGCCCGCGCACGTATGGAAGCTGTCCGCAAAAATTATGCTCAGGCTGACGGGCTCTACCGTCACCTTACAGCAAACAGTTCCCTGTCCTCCGACAGCTTTCACGATGAACACAATGAAGTAACGCTGCTCATCAAAGGCGGCGGCACCTATCAAAAGCTGTTCGAGCTTGTCAGCCGCCAGATAGGTTTTCTCCGACTGCCCGATGAGGCTGTCAAAGCAGCGAAGTGTTACAGCGCAGTTGATATGATGGATATTTTGGGCACTTCCTCCGAAAATGCTAAGGAACTGATCGAAAAATACGAAGCCATTCTGTCCGAACAGCCCTACCTCTTTGCTTCCTCCACTATGGAGCTAAGCTACCTCAAAGCGCTGTGCATTGCTAAGGAGTACGGAAAGATCGTGGAGCGTTCTCCCTATTATACCGACTCTCATTCCCTGCTGACGGTCGCTGAGCTTTGCAGAACGGGCAAGATCGGCACAAGTGTGCTGAAAAACAGTGAAGCAGGTGCGCAGATCCATCAGCGAAACGAACGCATCAACCATTGGATCAAGCAGCAGAAACAAAGCACGCAGTTCAGCGAAGCCCAGCAGGAACTGATCAGAACAGCGCAAAAAATGCTTTCTCAGTCCGATATCAGTACGGCAAAGGCATATAAAAAATGGATCAAGGCGCAGCTTCTGACGATGGCGGAAAGCGCAGAAGAAAAAGAAGCCTCTAAGCTCTATCTTGAATTGGCAAGAATGGAATTTGACGACGATCAGACAGAGCATAACAGCGAATACATCCGGAAAGCCCTCCTTACCGCTGCCGGAAGTGAAGATGAAGCCTATGCCAATGCCGCCGCTGCGATCAATACCATCCTGATGGATCAATCCAATACGGAGGGTCTGAAAGAGATCGACAGCCATGTAGCGGTGATGGTCGAGAATATGACAGCCGAAGAGATGAAAGCAGGATTCGGCACCGATCTGACGGCAGCAGATAAGGAATTTGCGGATTCTGTTGCAAACCGTATTGAAAATAATGACGCAGGCGACCGTGACATATCAGGCGGTCCGGAGATCAGCGCTGAATATATGCCGATGCTTGCAAATGACAGCGATCTCACGTTCGGACTGATGGACAGTCAGTATGAGAGTGATGACGGGGATGACGATGATGACCGCTATGAAGCGCAGCAATTCAGCCGTCATGTCACCTCTCAGGTCAACCAGATCACTGCTTCTGTCAATATTGCCGCTGTAGATGCGTCTGCCTTTGAAACCGTGTCGCTGATCGTGTCGACAGACGAAAGCATTGCCTCCAATGCCGAAGAGTTCCGAAAGAATATTGAGATCTACGACTGTAATGAAGAGATCAAGGATTATCAGGTCACGAAGATCGAGGATGAAACGTTCCATGTGATCCTTGTCTGTGATAATTCAGGAAGTATGAGCGGTTCAAAGATCAGAAACCTGAAAGAAGCGCTCCGTGTATTTGTGAATCATCTTTCAGACGATATCAAAGTCGGTATCGTATCATTTGACGATTCCGTCCTGAAAAAATGCAGCGCTCCGCTCGGCGCTGACAAGCCGACATTACTGCAGGCGATCGACCAAATGGGCGACTATGGCGGAACCAATATTATGAGCGGCGTCAATGCCGGTATGGATCAGGCAACCGTTGGTGAGGCGCTGAATATCATGATCGTGATGTCAGACGGACAGGATACTATGCCCGACCGCAAGACATTGCAGGAGCTTAATTCTCTCTGCGGTCAGAAAGATGCGGTGATCTATTCCATGGGACTGGGCAGTGACGTAGACTCCGAAGTGCTGAGCGCCTACTCTAAAGCAGGAGGCGGCAGTTATGCCTATGTTTCCGACTCCGATTCCCTGCTCTCTTTCTATCAGTATCTTTACGGCATCAGCCGCAACCGTTATAAAGTCACCTATACCGCAAAGGATAACCTGCTCATCCGCCGAAAGGCAATGGCAGTCTACAAAAAAGACGCAAAGGTCAATGACGTGCAAAGCTATTCTGTCGGAGCAGCGGATGAAACCGAAGAGGAACTTCCCGATGATTATGTGATACCGCTGCAAAACCTCACCGTCAACGGGCTGGACACCAGAATGATCTATCAGTCCGCGTCCGACCAGATCGTCCGCCTGACGGGTCAGAATCTGACAAAGGATACGGAGCTTTCGGTTTCTCTCAAGGCAGGCATGAGCTATGATCTGTCCACGGAATACGAAAGCGATACTTCATGGAAAGTGACGATACCTGCTTCTGCCGCCTGCGGCGAATATGATGTTATTGTAAAAGTCAACGGCAAGAGATGTGTGTTCGATGCAGGTCTTGTTATCGGCTCTCACAAAAGCAATATTGTCCGTTTCGGTGACTATGTGTTTGAAGCAAGCAACGTGTCACGCAGCGATAACAGCATTCGTCTGTCGGGATGTGTCAAAATGAACGGTTGGCTCGGCTTTAACAGCGGCGTCACGCTGACAGGAGATGTCAACAACGCCGACAGCATCCGTCTGAGCGCCGATCGGGCGTATATCGGATATGATAAGACCAATGCTGAACTGAACGCTTTCGGCAAGGCAATGGCGCAGTCAGGAACCGTTATCAGCCTGCCAAAAATAGAAGATCTGACCCTCTACCGCAATTACGGCATCTCCCCTTCTTCCGAAGATTATACGACCGAAAGCGCTTATCTTGGCAGCGGACTCACCGTTCAGTCGCTCATCGAACTGAATGCGCCGGGATTCCGTCTGTATCCCGACAGAATGGAACTGAACTTCAACGAGTTCTCGACAGCGTTCCCCTTGCAGGATCAGATCTTAAAAAGCCCTGCCTTCGATGATATCTTCCGTTTCCATTCTTCCCACGAAGAAACACTCATGCTCACCGACAAAGGTCCTGAATGCAAGTTAGAGATCCAATCGGAATCTTCCGATCAGGAAAGATTCGATCCTGTCAAGCTCGGCAACATGAGCATGATGGCAAACCTCAACGATTTTGAACTAAAGATCGACACTGCCTCCGATAACTATTCCCTCAAATTAGCCGTGAATCTCGCCGCCATCGGCGCAGGTCCGGGACTGGAGATCGCATGGAAGGGCGGTAAGTTAGACACTTTGAAGATCGGCTGTGATTTTGATATCAATACGACCATCAGCGGTGTGCCTGTCACTTTCTCCGACTTTATGCTTGGCGCAACCGATCTCAGTGACAAGGGACTTGCCGGTATGACTATGCAGGGAAGCTGCGATATCTCTATGCTGAAAGTTTCCGCTTACCTCCCTGCGCTTGAAAAATTCATCGGTGATGTAGAACTGCTGAATTTTGACGACACAACCCTCTCCCTCAGTCTTGGACACCGCTATATCGGTGTTTCTACGACACTGAAACTGTTTGATGAGCTTGCAGAGCTTGGCAAAGCGGACATCAAGCTCGGTTTGTCCGTTCCTTACAGCAATCCGCTCTTAGGCTATGAAGAAGATCCGCTGATCGGTCTTGTCGGCTCGTATCAGAAAGGACTGAAAATAGATGCATCTAACTTCAAGCTCGATATCGGCTCAGGCGGCGGTGTTGCCCTGAGCGATAAGGTGATCGGTCTGAATGCAGAAGGACAGATCAAGTATGACATCGGCTGGTGGGTATTCAAAGCGCATGATATGGCAAACGGCAAAGCGTTTATCGGAATGTATCAAAAGCACAACGGCGACTATGTTTTTGCATTGATCGCCAATACAAACGATAACAGCCCACTGAATCTTGAATGGAATCCGAAGGCGGTGATCGCAGGATGAATATGACACGTACCTATAACCCTTTTCAGCATAAGCTCCTGTCTGCGCTGACAGTGCTGATGATACTGCTTTTCAGCACCGCCGCAGGCACACTGACCGTCCACGCTGCAAAGACCTATGAATTTACACTGGACAGACAGCAAAACATTGAGATCATCATCCAGTATCAGGGAAACAAAGCGCCCACACTCTCAATCAAAGGTCCATCTTCCACCTACAGCAAAAACACAGACTTTGAAAAGGTAGAGAAAAAAGAAGGGATCGAAAACTACTATATCAAAAATGCGCCGCAGGGCAAATGGACGATACAGTCCAATATTGCCGTAGACTTCACTGTCCTTTCCTGGGCAGAGCCGATCAGGGTCACTTCTTTTTCTGTTTCGCAGCCAAAAAACGATAAAGTGACAGTCAAAACAAAGGTCGAGGCTGCAGAAGAACGTTCTTTTGAGTGGTATCTCTATGCGCTCTCCGACGCAGACATTACAGGCGCAAAAGAAAAGATCGAACTGCTGCATTCACACGGCACAACGAACAAAGAAACCACCGCCGAGGCGGATATCAGCAAACTGCCTGACGGCAATTACCGTTTTTCGATCGAAGCCATCACCGATTACGGCGGCGACATCACCTCTGAGACCACCTCTTCTACCGAAAAGCCGCTGCAGGTCAAAGGACACACCAAACAGGGCGATGTTTCCCAGATCGTCACCAGAGCAGACGCTGCCACGCAGACCATCTTTGTAGACTGGAGCGCTGTAGAAGACCATTATGACAAAATGCGTGTTTCCGCCACAGACAAAAACGGTGAACTGCTGATCTATGAAGACTTTGACAGAAATGTCACCAATACCAGCTTTTTAGCGGAAAGTGAAGTCACCCTGCGCCTGATGCCGTTGGAAAGAGATACTTTCAGCGTGATGTATACCTTGAAGTTTTCTTATACAAGCGATGTCAGCGTAACCATTGATACACCGGAAGTCACAGGCGATTTGATGGTAAAGATCAGCTATCAGACAAACGGCCGCACCATTCCTGCCGACATCACGATCAACGGCGTAACAAATCGCTACCGACTCAGCGGCTCCGATTCCCTTTCTCTGCCGATCGAACCCATGACAAACAATGAAGTGTCTGTTACCTACTATGTGCAGGATCATGAACAGTATACCGTTTCCAAAACGATCAGCGTACAGAGTGCGCCTGCCTATATTGAATTTTACGGCGTGACCTCTCGTCTTGTCACTGATCGTGACACGATCGCCATCAGCGGCAAGACCGAGCCTGACGCTGCGCTGAAATTGAACGGACAAGAGGTTTCTGTCGGCAAGGACGGCGAATTTACCGCCAGCACATCACTTTCTTCCGGCGAGAATCTTCTCACCTTTACACTCGAAAGTCCCTACGGCATCCGCACAGAACGCACCGTGACCGTCATCCGCACCTCCTCAGGCAGTTCTGCCGCATCCGTATTGAACCGCACGGAGATCCCCTTCTGGCAGCAGCTCGTCTTTGACCTCATCTTACTGCTGCTGACCGTTGGTTTTATCTTCCTGACGATCCGCATGATCCGCAAACGGAAACTGACTTTCTTTGCTTCCATTGTCCTTTCTGTCAGAATGCTGCTGCTCTATGCAGTGATCGCTCTGACGCTTTCAGGCAGCTTCTGTCTGTATCAGTGCTTCCGTGTGTCCTCTGCGATCTCAGGTGAAAACCTGATCCAACGTCTTGAAACGAGCGATTACGAGGGTCTGAACCATGTCCTCACCGTCCGTGACGCATGGATCCTCAGGACCGTTATCACATTTGTCTGCGCTGCCGTTTGCATCATTCTCTTTATTCTGCTGACCGTATTCAGCAAGAAGCTGATCGACAAATTCCAAAGCAGAACAAAAACACCGAAACCCAAAAAGCCCAAAAAACCAAAGGCTCCCAAGAAACCACGAAATCCGTTGTTTGACAGCGTATCGTATCCACAGAATCAGCAGTATCCGCAAAACCAAGCATATCCGCAGAATCAAGCATACCCACAGAATCAAGCATACCCACAGAATCAAGCATACCCACAGAATCAAGCA
>ONYV01000108.1 GCA_900322105.1 uncultured Eubacteriales bacterium
CGAAGAAAATCTCAAGGGCTGGAAGAAAAACCGTATCTCAAAGATATCGCTGGCAATTCTGCGGATCGCTGTGTTTGAAATGCTCTATATCGATAACAGAGAGCTTCCTGTCAGTGTGTCGATCAACGAAGCAGTCGAGCTTACAAAAAGCTATTCGACCGACAAAGACGCTTCTTTTGTCAACGGTGTGCTGGGCGCAGCGTCAAGAACGCTTGAGAAAAGCGGTGAGAGCTGATGGCGGCTTTTCTTGGGATCGATACCAGCAACTACACCACCTCTGCGTCACTTTATTTGAGCGACAGAGGCATTGTGCAGAAAAAACGGCTGCTCCCTGTCAGACACGGCGAATGCGGACTGCGCCAGAGTGATGCGGTGTTTCATCACACAAAACAGCTTCCCGAGATCATTTCCGAGCTGATGAGCGAATATCGGGGACAAATTGATGCGATCGGTGTTTCCGACCGTCCGAGAGATGCAGAAGGCTCCTATATGCCGTGCTTTTTAGTCGGCGCAGGTACAGCGTCGTCACTTTCTTCTGTGCTGAATGTGCCGCTCTATACTTTTTCACACCAAAGCGGACATATCGCTGCGGCGGTCTATTCCGCAGGATGTCCCGAACTGCTCAGACAGCCGTTTTTAGCATTTCATGTTTCGGGCGGTACAACAGAAGCCGTACTGGTCACGCCTGACGCTGAAAAGATCTTCAAGACAGAGATCGTTGCCAAAACGCTTGATCTGAACGCAGGTCAGCTCATCGACAGGGTCGGCGTGATGATGGGACTGTCCTTTCCCTGCGGAAAAGAGCTGGAAGCGCTTGCCGCCCGCTGCGAAATATATCCGAAAACAAAGGCCACGCTCAAAGGCGCTGACTGCTGTCTTTCGGGCATTGAAAACGTTTGCAGGAAGGCTTTTGAAACAGGTGCATCCAAAGAAGAAACGGCGCTGCTGTGTCTTTCGTATGTAGAAGCGACACTCAGCGGAATGTGTCAGAAGCTGCTTTCGCAATTTGGCGATCTGCCGATCGTGTTTGCAGGCGGTGTGATGTCTGACAGGATCATCCGTGAAAGACTTCAAAAACGCTTTTCTGCTTTCTTTGCCGAACCTGCTTTCTCGGCGGATAATGCCGCAGGGATCGCCTATCTGTGCAGCCAAAAGCACCTTCAAGGCAAACAGTTGCTTTAAGTATATACCATTGTTATTTCAACGAAAAGACGGCGGCTTGTCCTGCAAAAATGTCGGAGCTGCCTTCTTTCCGTTTTTGCTGTTATCATAAAAAATAAAAAGGAGAGAGAGTCATGGGAAGATTATTCGGAACAGACGGCGCAAGGGGAGTCGCCAATACGGAACTGACGGGCGAGCTTGCGATGAACATCGGCAGAGCCGCCGCAATGGTTCTGACCGAAAGCGGCAGCACAAAGCATCCTAAGGTACTCATCGGCAAGGATACCCGTTTGTCGTCCTATATGTTGGAAGGTGCGCTGATCGCAGGTCTTTGCTCAGTCGGCGCAGATGTGATGCTGCTGGGAGCAGTGCCGACGCCTGCTGTCGCTTATCTTGTCAGGAAGTACCAAGCAGACGCAGGCATCATGATCTCTGCGTCACACAATCCGTTTGAATTTAACGGCATCAAGATCTTTTCGGGTGACGGCTATAAGCTGCCCGACGCTCTTGAAGCGGAAATCGAAGCCATCGTGATCGACAAGGCAAAGCCCTATCCTGCGCCGACAGGCGACGGTCTTGGCAGGGTGTTTCGTGCGGAAAATGCAAGAGAAGACTATATTGAACACATCATCTCGACCGTTCCGTACCGTCTGGACGGCATGAGGATCGCCATTGACTGCTCCAACGGTTCTGCGTTTGCAACGGCAGAGAAACTCTTCACAACACTGGGTGCGGAATGCCATATGCTGGCAGATCATCCCGACGGTACAAATATCAACGACAACTGCGGCTCGACCCATCTCGAAACACTGCAAAAATATGTGGTGGAAAACGGACTTCAGGCAGGTGTCGCCTTTGACGGCGATGCAGACAGATGTCTTGCGGTGGACGAAAATGGCAATGTGATCGACGGCGATTTCATTATGGCGATCTGTGCGATGGATCTTGCCTCCAGAAACAAGCTCAGCAAAAACACCGCCGTGGGAACGGTCATGTCTAACATGGGATTCAGCCGTTTCTGTACGGACAACGGACTGAAATTCGTTTCTACAAATGTCGGTGACCGCTATGTTCTTGAAACGATGCTGCGTGACGGCTACAACTTCGGCGGCGAACAGTCGGGTCATGTGATTTTTCTTGATTATTCCACCACAGGTGACGGTCAGCTGACGGCGGTGCAGCTGCTCAGCCTTGTCAACAGACGTCAGGCGCAGCTTTCCAGTATCGCTACGCTGATGACGCGCTATCCGCAGGTACTGCTGAATGTCCGTGTGACAAACGAAGGAAAGCTCCATTTCTTTACCAATCAGGCGATCAAAAATAAGATCGAAGAGGTCAAGGAAGAACTTGGAGAAGACGGCAGGATCTTAGTGCGCTTGTCAGGTACAGAGCCGCTTGTCCGTGTTATGCTCGAGGGCAGCGACAAAGACAAGATCACTCGTCTTGCGCAGGAAACCGCCGACCTGATCCGTGAAAAGATCGGCTTGTAAATAACAGCTCGATCTTTAGACAGCAAACACAGCGTTCAAAGCGGAACAAGGGAAGGTGTATCATTATGGCAAATGTCAGCGTGTCCGTTATTATACCGTGTAAAAATATCATGCATCAGATCGGAAATATCATCATTGAGATCGCAGAGGAACTGAAGGATACCGAAGCAGAGTTTATTGTCATTGATATGAATTCCTCCGATGAAAGCGTGATCCGTGCGCTTGAAGTCATCAAAAAACAGGATCTCAGAGGGTGCGTGATCCAGAGCGGCGGCGGCAGTATCAGTTCGGCGCTGAATACGGGCATCTATAAATCGGATGGAAAGTACATCACGCTCGTGCATCCGGGAAGACGGTACAAAAACTATATCCCTGCCTATCTTGATACGGCAGATGAAACGGGCGCAGAGTTTATCATTGCAAAACCGTCAGGTGACAGCGCTGTTTCTCTTTCGGAAAATGTCCGCCGCAAGACAGGGGCGTCCATAAAGCCCAACGCAGCAGAGGTGATGAGCGATCTGATCTATTCACGCATCTATTTTGATTTTTATGCGCTGGTGCTGAAAAGAGAATTTGTCCTGCGGCATCATATCAAGTTTTATGAAGAATGCAATTACGGCTATGTGGAAGCCTTTATCTATAATCTGCTGCTTCACAGCCCGCAGATCGCTTTCAGTGATATCACACTCGAACGTCTGCCCGAATCTGCAGGCGCCGGAAAGGAAACAGCATCAGAAAACATCAACTGCTATGAGAGGATCGATGCGATGCTCAAAGTATACGAAACGATGAAGCTGCAAAGAAGAGAAAATCTTCGTTTGGTGGAAATGTTTGAGTGTCAGAAGCTGCCGTCCGTAATCATGTCGGTGGCAAATATGCTCAGAAAGCAGGGCTTTTCAACAGCGGCAATCAAAAAATCCCTGAAAGTGAAGGGCTACAGCACTTATCTGAAAGTATCCTCTCTGACATCTCCTGAACTTAAAAAGAAAATATTCCAGTTCAAACTGCTCCCGTGGGCTTTTCAGTGACGCAAAACCGCAAGTATGACTCTTGCGGTTTTTGCTTTTCAAAGGGGAAAAATTGGCACTGCCGAGAAAATGAAAAGTTTGCAGAGTCCGCAGACACAGTCTCCGACAGGAGGCTCGGAGGACGGAATCCTCTGACGATTCAAAAACCCTTGCGGAAACTGTCATTTCTCTTGCTACAGGGGGTAAAATATGATAGAATAGGTAAGTGAAATGAATAAAGACAGTGCAGGATAAGGAGCAGGGAAATGAGGATTTTAGGGATTGACCCGGGGTATGCGATCGTGGGGTATGGTGTGATCGAATTTAGCGGCGGCAGATACTATGCCATTGATTACGGCGCAGTCACAACAGATGCGGAAACGCCCTTTCCGCTCAGACTGCAGCAGATCTATAACGGCATATTGTCTGTCATCATCAAAAACGATCCCGATGAAATGTCGATCGAACGGCTGTACTTTCAGAATAACCAGAAAACAGCTATTGACGTGGCGCAGGCAAGGGGCGTTATCATGTTAGCGGCGCAAAACAGCAATATCCCGATCAGCGAATATACTCCTTTGCAGGTGAAAACGGCGGTAACAGGTTACGGTCAGGCGCATAAGCCGCAGGTGATGGAAATGACAAGACGGCTGCTGAAGCTCGAAAAAGTACCGAAGCCCGATGATACTGCCGATGCGCTGGCGATCGCCATTTGTCATGCGCAAAGCTCAGGCACCAGACTCAGAACTCTGCTGAATCAAAGGAGGAGCGGAACATGACAACGCTGTATTTTGTCCGTCACGCTCAGCCTGATTACCGCACAGGGGACAATCCAACCTTTGCGCTTTCGGAGGAAGGGGAAAAGGACGCACTGTCAGCAGCAGATCATTTGAAAGACATCCGCTTTGATGCGGCGGTCAGCAGTCCTTACCGCAGAAGTATTGACACCATCCGTCCGATCATCCTTTCGCAGAAGCTAAAGCTGAAAACGGACATTCGCCTGCGAGAACGGGACAATGCAGGACGCGGCAGCAATACGCCCGAGATGTTCAGAAGACGATGGAATGATTTTGATTATCACGAAGCAGGCGGCGAAAGCCTTCGCTCAACGCAGGACAGAAATATTGCCGCTGTCAGCGATATTCTGCATGAGTTTACGGACAAGACCGTTCTGATCGGCACTCACGGCACAGCGCTTGCGGTGATTCTGAACTATTATGATCCCTCTTTCGGACTAAACGGCTTTTTGCGGATGATCGACTTCATGCCCTGCATCATCCGCATGACGTTTGACGGAGCGCAGCTTTCAGAACAGAAAGAACTGTTCTATATCAAAAAAGAATTTCACGGTGTAACAGACTGAATTGAAGGAGGAACCAACATGATATACAGTTTAAGCGGAAAACTCATTCATACCGAACCGAATTTTGCGGTGATCGAATGCGGAGGGGTGGGGTACAAATGCCTTGTCACGATGAATACGATCAGATCTTTGCCAAGAGTCG
>ONYV01000123.1 GCA_900322105.1 uncultured Eubacteriales bacterium
AGTGCAGCACTGCTTGGTGTCATGCAAGGGAGAGACACTTCGCTTGGCGCAGAAGAGACAAGTAAGACGGTGCTTCGGAAGTTTCCGAGGAAGTCTGATAAAATGATGGGTGGGTGAATGATATGGCGATGGCGGAAGAGCGGCTGAAGATGATCGAAACACAGAACG
Organism: uncultured Eubacteriales bacterium; assembly: GCA_900322105.1. Classification (GTDB taxonomy): domain Bacteria; phylum Bacillota; class Clostridia; order Oscillospirales; family Acutalibacteraceae; genus UBA1213. Next base: position 169 of record ONYV01000123.1, read on the forward strand.
ATACGATGTGGTTTTCGGGTGCGCCGCTGCTGATCTGCGCAGTACGGCTGGCGTTGGAACTGGATACGGGAGAGGTGTTTGCTTCTGCAAAATTTCAGAATCTGTATCCGAGCGCATTGACGGGGATGGAATTTGACGTGATCTGTTACGATCAGTTCAGGAATCCGATACAGCGTCTGACAGGACTGCGCTTTGATGATCTGCATGAAGAACGTAATTCCGAATTTGGCTATGAACGCAGAATCGAGATACCTGTGATCGAAACGAGGAATGTAGAATATATTCTGAAACAGGCGGTTTTTGAGGACGGTACGGTCTGGAACAATCCGGGAGATGTGAGATATGACACCAGACTGGAACAACAGAGCATCTATACTGCGCAGGGAGATCTCAATAAACAGTTTTTGGATATCTGTACCAGAAGCGGTATCAACGGACTGAATCTGGTGCTTCAGCCTGAATTTTCCGAAGAATACTGGCTTTGTGCCTGCGGCGGTTTCAACTGGCATGACGAAGAAAAATGTTCACGCTGCAACGTCAACCGTGAGTGGCTGCGCAAAAGCACGGATCTTCAATTGCTCAGAGAGAAAAAAGAAACGCAGGAAAACCGTTCCAAAGAGATACAGCAGCAGCTTGCTGCGATGAAAACGACATATGCAGACACAAAGGCGCAGCAGTCGGAATTTGAAGCGAGAAAAGCGCATCTTCTGACAGAACAGCGCAAAGAAAAAAAGAAAAAGATCCGCAAACGAATGCGTATCACGGGTGTGGTGCTGGTCGTTTTGGCGGTGCTGATCTATCTTTTGATGACGTTTGTGTTTCCGCGGTTTCTTGGCAGGGATGACAGCGCTCCAAAGGAGAGCAGCGCTTCTGTTCAGACGTCAGCAAAGGCGGCGTCTGTTTCGGATGAGTCTATGATATGATGGATACAAAAGGCGTTCTCACCGTATGAGCATTGGCGGTTTGTCGGGTGAAACGCCTTTGATTTTTTAGGCAATACGGCAAAAGACGGCGGCACAGAATGCGTGTTCAGACGTTTTTGTGCGGTATTGTCTCAAGATACAGAAACACAGCAAGAGGTGATTCTATGCAGGAGTTTACAGTTCCGAAAGAGATCGGCAGCATCAGCGTACAGCAGTTTTTGCGCCGTCACTGCGGTGTGTCCGCACGTTTGCTCGCAAAGCTCAAGCGTGTCGAAAACGGTATCATGTGCAAAGGGGTAAAGGTGAGAAGTATCGACATTCTTCACGGCGGAGATGTAGTAACGCTCAGGTTTCCGCAGGACGAAGGGAATATCCTGCCCGTGAAGCTGCCGCTGCATATCGTTTATGAAGATGATACGGTGCTGATTTTGAACAAGCCGCCGTTTATGCCTGTGCATCCTGTGAGGGATCATCAGACCGATACGCTGGCGAATGCGGTGATGTATTATGCGGCGCAAAAGGGCGAAAAATATACGTTTCGGGCGGTCAACCGTTTGGACAAAGATACATCAGGCTTGATCCTTGCGGTCAAAAACGGCTATTCGCATACATTTCTGATACAGCATACACAAAAGCGGTATACAGCGCTGTGTGAGGGCGAATTATACGGCAGCGGTGTGATCGACAGTCCGATACGGCGGATGGAAGGTCATACGATACAGCGTGAGGTCAGTCCTGACGGTGCAAGAGCAGTGACGCATTACGAAAGTATAGAGGTGTGTTGTGGTCACACGCTGCTGTCCTTATGGCTGGAAACAGGACGCACTCATCAGATACGCACACATCTGTCGAGCATTCATCATCCATTGGCAGGCGATGAGATGTACGGCGGCAGCAGGGAGATTTTCTGCCGTCAGTGCCTGCACTGTGAAGCACTGCGTTTTATGCACCCTGTTCTGCTAAAAGAGATGACTGTCAGATGTCCTGCCGAAGATTGGCTGAAAATGCTGAAAGATTTTAAGGGCAGGGGATAGCATGATATCATAGATGCCGTCATATAAATTTAATAAGTCATTACCTTTGACGCAATACATACACAAAAGAACAACGCTCAGCCCTTTTGTACGGGAAACGTGACGTTCAAAAATGCATCTGTACATAAAAAACGGGAAACAAAAGCGATTCACCGATCAGAACGAGATGAATAAAATGTAATGTGTTGAGCAGAGGTAATGATTATTTTTCCTGAATTGGGACAAAATACTGATATCGACACATCCATGCGGTACATCCGCACAATAAAGATTCGGAGCGTGAAAAGGATATGAATATCAGAAGAGGCGACATCTTCTATGCAGATCTGAGTCCCGTTGTCGGTTCGGAACAAGGCGGCATTCGTCCTGTGCTGATCATTCAGAACGATGTCGGCAACCGTTTCAGTCCGACGGTCATTGCAGCGGCGATCACCAGCAGAGAATCCAAGGCAAAGCTGCCGACACATATCCGTTTGTATGCTGACAAGAGCGGACTTTCCAAAGATTCGGTAGTGCTGTTAGAGCAGATCAGGACCATTGACAAACGGCGGCTCAAAGAAAAAATGGGTACGCTGAACCGCTTTATGATGGTGCAGGTAGACGAAGCGCTGGCGGTCAGTTTTGGATTGGATACCGATCACCTTGACCGTGCGTCACACCATTCAGGCGCATGATCCCGTATGTCTTTTATCGTTTTCACCTGTCCGTCAAAGTTCCTGACGGTTTGTCCTCTCTTTTCAAGCCCCTGCAAAAAATATCCTGCGTAATACGGCACTTCTCCGGTTCCCGAGGAAGTATAGTTTATGACAATTTTTTTGGGGGGCATATGAGATAATAATACGGCGGAGGGAAGGCTTTTGAAAACGGTCGTGTACATTGACGTATTGTTTTGTGTGAATCTGATCGTTGATTATGTGATGCTGCTGTCTGTCAAAAAGCTGTTGTCGCTGCAGGTTCGGCGGAAACGGCTGATGCTTGGCGCAGTGATCGGCGGAGTGGGGTCTTTTGCGGCGCTGCTGCCGCCGATGCCTGCGCCCGTTTCTATGCTGATATCGCTCGGCGTGTGTATTCTGATGATGTCTGCTGCGCTGATGCCTGTTTCGCTGCGTCGTCTGGCATTGGCATCGGGAGTGCTTTTTGCGGTCAGTTTTTTATACTGCGGCATCATGACAGCGGTGCTGACGCTTCTGTCGCCAAGTTCGATGACGGTGCGAAACAGTGTGGTCTATATCGGCATACATCCGCTGCTGCTGATCGCCCTGACGATGATCTGTTACGGCATACTGCATATTTTTTATGCGTTCAGAGGAAACAGTGTTTCTATTAGCAGCCGCTGTCGGGTGAAGGTCAGGATGGGCGGCAGAACGATCACGGCAAACGGTCTGATCGATACGGGCAACACGCTGCATGAGCCGTTTTCGGGCGATTGTGTGGTAGTGATGAAACAGGAATGCTGCGAAGAGATGAAAGAGATGTCAGACGTTTTGAAAACGCCGTCTTTTGAGCAGGATGATCTGATACGGGGCATTGGTGTGCGGATGATACCGTATTCCTCTGTCGGCGGCAGCGGACTTCTTGCAGCAGTACGACCGTCCGAGATGGTGATTTCTACCGAAAACAGAGAATTCAAAGTCAGCGCATTTCTTGCCTTTGGTGACGGATCGAACTTTTCGGAAGGATGCGAATGCCTTGTCCCCGCTGAACTGATCTGGAAAGGGTGTTAATGATGTGGAGAAACTTTGGCGCGATCATTTCGAGGATCACACAAAAGCTGAGGGAGAGCGAGGGTATTTACTACATAAACGGACCCGAAACTCTTCCGCCGCCTTTGAAAAAAGATGAAGAAGCCGCTGTGATGCAGCGTATTGAAAACGGCGACAAAAAAGCAAGAGAGCTGCTCATCATTCATAATCTGCGGCTGGTCGTTTATATTGCCAAGAAGTTTGAATCGCCTTCGGTCAATGTGGAAGATCTGATCTCGATCGGCACGATCGGTCTGATCAAAGCAGTCAATACCTTTTGTCCCTCAAGAAACATCAAGTTAGCGACATACGCCTCCCGATGTATCGAAAACGAGATACTGATGTATTTCCGCAAAAATGCGCAGCAGAAAAACGAGATCTCAATTGATGAGCCGCTGAATGTTGACTGGGACGGAAACGAGCTGCTGATCTCTGACATTCTCGGCAGCGATTCGGACGTGGTGAACCGCCGTCTGGAAAAGGAATCGGAAACAAAGCAGCTCATGGAAGCCGTCAGCAGGCTGAACAAACGTGAACTGACGATCATGGAACTTCGTTTTGGTCTGAACGGCAAAAAAGCGCACACTCAAAAACAAGTCGCCGACCTTCTCGGCATCTCTCAATCCTATATTTCCCGTCTCGAAAAAAAGATCATCTCCCGCCTGAAAGAAGAAATCACTCAAGAATAACCCCCCGAGCCGACACCCCCGTCGGCTCTTTTTTTGTTGGGATTCCGCCCCAAACTCCGCCAAAGAGTCAAGTCAAAAAGGTCTTTTGGAGGGGTTCGGGGAACTTTCCTTCTCAAGAAAAGTTTCATTCGGGCAATACCAAAGAAACTACCCCAAAGAGTCAAGTCA
>ONYV01000265.1 GCA_900322105.1 uncultured Eubacteriales bacterium
CGTAGACGGCGGCATCCGCACCGGCACGGATATCTTTAAGGCTCTCTGCCTCGGTGCGGACGGCGTTCTCATTGCCCGTCCCTATGTCACTGCCGTCTACGGCGGCGCGGAAGAGGGCGTTGCGGTCTATACCGAGAAACTCGGCGCAGAACTCATTGATACTATGAAGATGTGCGGCGCGAAGTCGATCGCGGATCTGAATGAGAGCTTTCTGTACAAGCCCTCGAATCCCTTCCTGAGCTGATCGGGGATCATGGGGCTTTATCATTGGTGCTATCATTGGTGCTATGAGCGCATGCCCGCAAACATGACATTTGCGGCCGCTTAACTCGCTGATTTTATTATGCACCGGCATCTGGCTTTCCTGTCAGGTGCCGGTTTTTTTCAGCTTGGTTTAGACAAAAAAGCAGATGTATCCATATATAATTGAAATAACACATGACTTTTTACTTTATTTGTGGTAAGCTTTTCTATACTGCGCTGTCTATAAGTTTTTTTAAATTTCAGCGCATGAAAGGGGATAATTTCTATGGACACCAAAGAGACACAACGTAATGGTTTTTCGGGAAAGATCGGCTATGTTCTGGCAGCGGCCGGCGCTTCCGTAGGACTTGGAAACATCTGGCGCTTTCCGTATCTGGCAGCCAAATACGGCGGCGGTATTTTTTTGCTTGTATACATTATACTTGCATTGACTTTTGGCTACTCCATGATCATTGCGGAGACGGCGATCGGCCGCGCAACGGGAAAGAGCCCTGTAGGAGCCTTCAATGCTTATGGCAGCAGTGCGGGTACAAAGTTCGGCGGATGGATCAATGCGATCATTCCCATGCTGATCTGCCCTTATTACTCGGTTATCGGCGGATGGGTATGCAAATATCTGTTTGAATATCTGCGCGGAGGCGTGAAGGAAATGGCGGATGACAGCTATTTCGGCGGATTCATCACAAACGGCTTTTCGTCGGAGATCTGGTTCCTGGTCTTTGTAGCTATGATCCTGGTCGTTATTTTAGCAGGTGTTGAGAACGGTATTGAGCGCGTATCAAGGATTATGATGCCGATCCTCGTCGTTCTGGCTGTGATCATCTGCATCTACTCCGTGACACGACCCGGCGCCGTCGAGGGCGTGAAGTATTTCCTGATCCCGAATGTCAGCAATTTTTCCTGGATGACGGTCATTACAGCCATGGGGCAGATGTTCTACTCTCTGTCGATCGCAATGGGTATTCTGATCACATTCGGATCTTATATGAAAAAAGATGTCAGTATCGAAGAGTCCACTATACAGGTTGAGATCTTTGATACGGGAATTGCCATGCTGGCAGGTCTGATGATCATCCCGGCTGTCTTTGCTTTCTCCGGCGGAGATCCCCAGGCACTGGGTGCGGGGCCTTCTCTTATGTTCATTACCATGCCCAAGATATTTGCAAGTATGGGATTCGGCTCCATCATCGGCATTGTCTTCTTTGCGCTGGTCCTGTTCGCAGCACTTACAAGCGCGATTGCGCTGACGGAGAGTGCAGTGGCAACTTTCGCGGATGAATTCCACATGAGCCGTACCGTATGTACGATCCTGATCGGTATTGTCATGATCATCCTCGGTTCTCTGTCCTGCCTGGGATACGGTCCGCTTGCAGATGTCACGATCATCGGTATGCAGTTCCTGGATTTCTTTGATTTCCTGACCAACTCTGTCATGATGCCCATTGCGGCACTGTGCATCTGCCTGTTTGTCACCCGCCGCATGACGATTGCTGCCGCCGTCGCTGAGGTCACACTGGACGGCCACGCTTTCCGCAGGAGAAAAATCTTTGAATTCATGATCAAATATATCTGCCCTGTATTTGTCATTATTATTCTGGCCAGTTCTGTCGCAAATGTATTTGGCCTGATTTCCATGTAAGCAATACTGCTTCCGGAAAACCTTGATATAGTAAGTTACAGTTCAGACACTTCTGATCCCCGGCCCGCCTTTTCGTGCATTACTGTGAAGGCGGGCCTTGAAAAACGTCGGTACTTGCTTTTTGCAAGCGTCAGCGCAGCAAAAGGCTTAGTATCCGCTACGTTTTTCACGGAGCGGGAGCGTCCCACCGGAACAGTGATGCACGAAAAGACGCACTGCCTTCAGTGTGGGCTGAATAGTAACTATGGTAACGATATATGAGGAATTATTAGGAAAAGCACTTGTAATGACTCACTATATTTAGTAAAATAGACAAGGATTTTTGTCAAAACCGCTTTTTTTTATGGCGTTTTTGATAAAAACGAGAAAGAATAATATGTAGTGGAGGTCAGCAATGAAAGTTTACACAACTGATAAAATCAGAAATGTCGTTCTGCTCGGACACGGTGGAGCAGGTAAGACAACTCTGGCAGAGGCCATGTGCCATCTGACAGGTGTTACAAACAGAATGGGCAAGGTCGAAGACGGAAACTCCATCTCCGATTTCACAAAGGAAGAGCAGAAGAGAGGTT
>ONYV01000142.1 GCA_900322105.1 uncultured Eubacteriales bacterium
AGTTTGGGCAGCATACTACTCGTTCAGATTTGCATTTCCGCTCAGCACAATAATAGGGTCAATGTATTTTTCTCCCACGATCACTTCTAAATGCAGATGCGGCGGATCGGACTGTTCACAGGGAACGGCGCCGATATAACCGATGGGACTGCCGCCTGTGACAGTATCGCCCACCTTCACGATCGTCTGATCGGTCAGACCGCAGTATTTTGCAAGATAGCCGTTATGCTCGATACAGATCACTTCTCCGTACAATCCGTCATGATAGATCGCTTTCACCACACCGTCCGACGAGGCTAATACGGCGCTGCCTTCCTTTGCGAGAAAGTCCGCCCCTCTGTGAACACGCCAATCGTTTGTCGTTGCCGAAAACAGCAGCTTTGTCATGCTGAATGCCTTGCCGACCTTTGCGTTTTTCAGCGGATAGTAAATGACGGGCTTCGTATCCTCTTCTTTTGAAACATCATCGCTCTTTTCCTCTTCCCGACTGTTCTCCTCTGTCTCTTCCTGCTCCTCCTGATCTTCCTCCTCTTCCTCATCGTCTGCATCCTCCGACGCAGCAGAATCCTGACTCTCCTGCGCAGATACTTCCTCTTTTGACGGCTCTGTTTCCTGCTCTGAGCTATCGTCCGCTTCATACGCCTGACCGCTGATCTCGTGATCCACTCCTACATCCTGAGAAGTATCATCCTGCCCGACAATACTGCCGTAGGTAGTCCATGCAGCCGCTGCGACCGTTGCAATACAGACAGCAAGAGCAATATAAAAGCCAATGTTCTTTTTTCCGTTTTTTGTTTGATTCATCATCGACACCTCCGCTATTAGTGTTGCCAACAAGGGAAAACTTATACATCACAAAAAGCAAATAATGCGATTCACTGTATCAGGAATGCTGCCTGTCTTTGAAATATTAGTGATTAGATTTTTCCGCTCAGACACAAAAAAAGGCACAGCCGATAGCCTGTGCCTTTGCCGATGATCTCACATCAGATACAACAAAAATTATTTTTCAACAAGCATGAACTTTCTGCCGTCCAGCTGAACGCCGTAGGACTTGTCGCCGTCAACAACGCCTTCTTCACTCTGTACGATCCTGCCTGTTGCCTGAGATGTCGCAAGGAAGATGAACTTCGGCTCTTTGAATTCGTTGCCGCTGTCTGCAATCTTGGAAACAACGCAGTAATACAGACCGTCAGTGCCCAGTGTCATCTTCTGACCGTCTCTTGTGTTGTTGTTGGACTCGCTGTCATATACTCTCAAAAACAGAGAATCCTCTGCCCAGTCGTCAGGCTTTTCAAACTTGATGACAGCAAGGGTGTTCTCGTCTTTCTGAATATCATCTCCTGCGGCTTCGGACGGTTCTTCTGCCTGAGAAGGTTCCTCAGCTTCAGACGATTCTTCCGCCTGTGAAACTTCTTCCGCTTCGGATGATTCCTCGGCAGCAGCAGAAGACTCCTCGGCAGCAGCAGAAGACTCCTCGGCAGGAGCAGAAGACTCCTCGGCAGGAGCGGTGGAATCTGTTGCGGTGTCTGCTGCGGAGGATTCATCAGTCGTGTCGATGGCTTCACCGACCTTTACCCATCCGCCTGCTTCGTCAACAGAATAATAATACGTCTTGCTCTTACAGCCTGTAAAGAGAACTGCCGAACTGACTGCCAATGTCAATGCCACAAAAATAGATACGATTTGTCTGCGTTTCATCATGATTACCTCCGTTATATATAGACCTCTCTCGGCTCTTTATATGCTATATATCATTATACACTTTGAGAAAAATTTTTCAATATATTTTTTTCATCTTTTTAATTATTGTGCAAAATAACAATATTTTCACTGATACTTTTCCGAATAGAACAAAAAAATCCGTCATTCTCCAATCAAGATACTCCATAAATACTATTGACGAAGGACAGATTTTTTCATACAATAAATACTGTACAGTTATATGCTTTTTGAGAGATCTCCTCTTGTGCGCTCCTTTCTCTGAAAGCATCGATTTCATCAAACGAGGTAACAAATATGTCCACACTTTCCATTGACCCCACCATTTACCGCACCAGACCTGCGCCGCACAACTGTCCTGCGGTCGAAAATGCGGTTTTCGATATGCTGCAAACGCTTTCCGTTCCGTTTGAACGGGTCGAACACGTTCCTGTCCCCACAATGGAGGAATGCAGCGCCATCGGACAGCTGTTAGGCGTTGAGATCTGCAAAAATCTGTTTCTCTGCAACCGTCAGAAAACACGCTTCTATCTTCTGATGCTCCCTGCAAACAAGGTGTTTCACACAAAAGACCTTTCTTCCCAGATCGGCAGTGCGCGCCTTTCCTTTGCGGATGCGGAAACGATGCAGTCGCTGCTGAAAACAACACCCGGTTCTGCCAGCGTATTGGGACTGATGAACGATACGGAACAAAAAGTAACGCTGCTCATTGACAGGGATGTGACGGCAAAGCCGTTTTTCGGCTGTCATCCCTGCGTCAACACGGGCAGCCTGAAGCTCAGCACACAAGACCTGCTCTGCAAGCTGCTGCCCTATATGCGCCACGAGCCGGTCTTCGTCACTCTTTGAGAGGGATACACACCATGAACCACACCGAACACCAAAACGATTTTGATAAACTGCTGATACTGGTCAAAAAACAGGCGCAGAACGTCGGCATTCCCTATTCCAAAAAGTTAGATCCTCATGTCGGGATCAACACCAGAGCCAAAAAGCGCTTCGGTCTGTGTATCAGGATCAAGGATCTCTACAAGATCGAGCTTTCCGCCATGCTGCTGACAGCTCCCGAAAAAGCCTGCTGTCAGACCCTTGCCCATGAGCTGATCCATACCTGTGAGGGCTGCGGCAATCACGGCGCTTTGTTCAAGGAATATGCAGAGCGGATGAACCGCGCCTACGGCTATCAGATAAAGCGCACCAACACCTGCGAAGATCTTGGTCTGCCTGCTGCCCTTGAAAAGCCTGTTTCCGCCAATTATATCATCGTCTGCCAAAGCTGCGGACATCAGTTTCAGCGTGTGCGCTACTGCGCCGTCGTCGCCCATCCCTCACGCTATCGCTGCCGCTGCGGCGGTCAGCTCAAGCGCATCAAATAAAGACAACACCTGCCTTTTCAGGTGCATAAGGATATCTATAATAAGAAGGGGTCTTATGTACGAATCATTCAGTCTGATCTGTCCGATCTGCGGACAAGCCCTTAAAGCGGACGGAAAAAGTCTGCTCTGCCAAAAAAACCACTGCTTTGATATCGCAAAGCAGGGCTACATCAATTTGCTGCCTGTGCAGAACAAGCATTCTCTTTCTCCGGGCGATACCAAAGAAATGCTCCTTGCCCGAAGACGGTTTCTTGACAGCGGAATGTATGAGCCGATCTGTCAGGATGTTATCAAGGCATTCAAAAAGTATCTCCCTCACGGCGCTGTGATTGCCGATATCGGCTGCGGCGAGGGCTACTATACTTCCCACATCAAAACCGCCTGCCGTGCGGAATGCATCGGAATCGATATCGCAAAGGAAGGCGTGCGCATGGCGTGCAGCAGGAACAAATCCATTCTCTGGGCAGTCGCTACCGCTTCCAATCTGCCAATCGCAGACGCTTCTCTTGACGGTCTTTGCGCCATGTTTTCTCTGCTGCTGCCCGAAGAATATGCCCGTGTGCTGAAAAAAGGCGGCATCGTCACCGAAGTCACTGTCGGCAGCGACCATCTGCGTGAGCTGAAAGAGATCATCTATAACGAGGTGTTCGTTCAGCACAAGCACCCTTCTCCCTGTCCTGCGCAGTTTACCGAAACGCTTTGTCGGGAACAGCAGTATAAGGTCACGCTCGACCGCTCTCAGCTGACGGACTTAGTCATGATGACGCCGCATTTCTGGCGCATCAAAAGAGAAAGACGTGATGCCCTGATGCAAACAGATCATCTGACGCTGACTGTCCATTACTGGTTAAGAATACTAAAGAAACGCTAAGCGGCAAGCTGCCGGCGCAGAGCCTGCGCTCCCTTGTGGGGAATCACTGGTATTCTTTCTTCGTACCGCCGTCGCAAGCCATAAAGGCTTGCTTTGGGCTTACTTCTTCACGGCACGCAGCTTCTTCATGCTATGAACTTGCAAAGTACATTAGACTTTCTCGGAAACTTCCGAAGCACCATCTTGCTTGTCTCTTCTGCACCGGACGAAGTGTCTCTCCCTTGCATTACACCAAGTAGCGCTGCACTCGAGACGCTTTTTCCGGCACAAAATATCCTGCGTAAT
>ONYV01000273.1 GCA_900322105.1 uncultured Eubacteriales bacterium
TACCGGCAAGTTCATCGGATATGGAGACGGCGCCCTGGAGAACCGTGGTCAGTTTGAAGGTATGGTCTCCGGTGAAGGGATGTTCTTCCTGAACCAGGGAACCCTGACGGGTGAACTGATAGGAGCTTTCCAGTACCTTGAACTGCTGGGCGGCACCCTGACCGGAAACGTGGATGCTTCCATAACAGAGATCTTCAGCCTGGAAGGCGGCGCTGTCAATGGCACCGTCAGCCTTTCCGGCGATACAGCCAGCTTCAAGCTGACCGGCGGCACCATCACAGCGAATTCGGGGGATGCGGCACTGGCTATCGAAGCCGGTGATCTGAGCAATGTCTATTTTGACGGCGGCACGGGTACGGCTCTGCAGGCGATGGGACTGCCTGCGGGCTACTCTCCCGAGCGCTGGAACATAGAGCACCCCGAAAGGATAACCGCACTGCACAATGCTTATTTTGATGCGGGCTGCAATATAATTAAGACCAATACCTTCGGCTTGAACAGGGATAAATTCCCGAACTGCCGTGAGCTGATAGAGGCGGGGCTTTCCTGCGCGAAAAAAGCGGCAGAGGGCAGAGAAAACGCCTTCATCGCCTTCGATATGGGTCCCACGGGCAGACTTCTTGAGCCGCTGGGCGACCTGTCCTTTGAGGCAGCAGTGTCGCTGTATGCGGACAATATCAAAGCTGCGAAAGACTGCGGCGCCGATCTGGTGCTGATCGAAACGATGAACGACAGTCTGGAAACCAAAGCGGCAGTGCTTGCCGCAAAGGAAAACTGCGACCTGCCGATTTTTGTCACGAATGTATACGATGCCTCTGGAAAGCTCATGACAGGCGCAGACGCAGCGGCTATGACAGCGCTGTTGGAGTCGCTGAGAGTGGATGCTCTCGGACTGAACTGTTCGCTCGGACCTGACAAGATGCTCCCGATTGCCAAAACACTCTGCCGCTATGCATCCGTACCCGTGATCGTCAATCCGAACGCAGGACTTCCCGAAATGCGTGACGGCAAAACGATCTATACGGTCACAGCAGATGTATTTTCGGACTATATGGCGCAGTTAGCCGATATGGGCGCCTCTATTCTCGGCGGCTGCTGCGGCACAACGCCCGAATATATTGCGCAGACGGTCATGAAAACCAAAGAGCTGCCCTATGCTTACCCCGAAGAAAAGCAATATACATTGGTATCATCCTATACCCACGCCGTAGAGATCGGAGATGACCCGATCCTGATCGGCGAACGCATCAACCCGACAGGCAAGCCCAAGCTGAAAGAAGCTCTGCGCAGCGGCGATATGAACTATGTGCTGAACGAAGCGATACAGCAGACGGAAAAAGGCGCGCATATATTAGATGTGAATGTCGGATTGCCTGAAATCGACGAAACCGCAGCGATGGTACGCAGTGTGAAAGAAATACAGGCTGTCTGCGATACACCCTTGCAGATCGACTCGACCAAACCCGATACGCTGAGAGAAGCCATGCGCTGTTATAACGGAAAGCCGCTGGTCAATTCCGTCAACGGTACGGAAGAAAGCATGAACGCTGTTTTGCCGATCGTGCAGCAGTACGGCGGCGCACTCATCGCCCTGACGATCGACGAAAAGGGCATTCCCGACAATGCTGAGGACAGAGCATCGATCGCTGAAAAGATCATCCTCCGTGCGGAAAAATACGGCATTCATAAAAAAGATATCATTGTCGACCCCTTGGCGCTGACGATCTCCTCTAATCCCGAAAGCGCCGCCATCACGCTGAAAGCGGTAAAACTCATCCGTGCGCTGGGAGTCAAGACAAGTCTGGGTATTTCCAATATTTCTTTCGGTCTGCCGAAAAGAGAACTCATCACATCGACTTTCTATGCAAACGCACTCCAATGCGGTCTGAACTGTGCCATCATGAATCCCTATTCCGAAGTGATGATGAATACGTATTACACTTACCGTGCCTTAAACGGTCTGGATCACGGCTGTGTGGACTATATCGGCTATGCATCCGCTTTGCAGGGAACAGCACAGCAAGCGTCCTCTGCTCCTGTCGGCTCACTGCGCTTGTCTGTTGTCAAGGGCATGAAGGAAGAAGCCGTCAGCTTTGCAAAAACGCTGCTGCAAACGACTTCGCCGCTTGATGTCATCAACCTTCATATCGTACCTGCGCTCAATGAGATCGGTGAAGCGTTTGAAAAGAAAAAAGCGTATCTTCCGCAGCTTTTGATGAGCGCAGAAGCCGCATCCGCAGCCTTTGAGGAAGTCAAGAAACGTGTAAACGACTTGATACAGCAAGCCAACAATCTGTTGGAGCAACATCGGCTTCAGCAACGCCAGGAATGGAATGCGCAGAACGACCACCTCAAATCTGTAGTCCG
>ONYV01000111.1 GCA_900322105.1 uncultured Eubacteriales bacterium
TGGGACGACACCAAGAGCGTCGTGTTCCTGGGCGATGCGCTCAACAAGTCGGTCGAATCCGTCACCTGGATGGGCGAGGATAACGAGCTGGAATGCCGCACGAGGGCGAGCCTCGACGTGCAATGCAATTCCTCGCTCGAACGCAACGCTTGGGATATCAACGATTTCGCCACATCCATGCGTGCCATGCGCCGCCATGAGATCGAGCGCATCGGTTTGGGATGGATGAGCGGCGTCATCGGTGACGAGGTCAGTCTGCACGGCATGACCGACGTGTACGACGCGATCATCGACACGGCGTTGCGCTGGTCGATCCGCCATCAGATGTCGGATTCCGGTCTTGACGAGCCGCCCGCCGTGATAAGCGTGATCGGCATGGGCCGGTACGGCGGCGGCGAGGTGAACTTCAGTTCGGATGCGGACGTGATCATCATCTACCGTCCGGCCGATGGCGTGGACGATGATGCGGCGTTCGCTTTCGCGCGCAAGGTGCAGGAGGGCCTGCGGGCCATCCTGCAAGGGCCGACCACCATCGAGCCGAAGATCGAACTGGATATGGATCTGCGCCCCGAAGGTAAGAACGGTCCGCTGGTGCGCTCCTACGCATCCTGCGAGGAGTACTACCGATCCTGGGCCAGCACGTGGGAGCATCAGGCGCTGCTGAGGGCGCGGTACGCGGCGGGGGACGAACGTCTCGCCGAGGATTTCCTGCGCAATATCGCCGACCCGCTGCGCTACCCGAACGCCGACCTGACCGAAACGCAGCTCGGCGAGATCCGCAAGCTCAAGGCGCGTATGGAAGCCGAACGTCTGCCGCGCGGCGTGCGTAGGGAGCGTCATCTCAAGCTCGGCAAGGGCGGCCTGTCCGATATCGAATGGACCGTGCAGCTCATGCAGCTGAGGCATGCCGGTGACCATGAGAGCCTGCGCGTCAATTCCACGCTTCCCGCTTTGGATGAACTCGAACGGCTCGGCATCGTGGATTCGGCCGATGCCGCCGTGCTGCGCAAGGCCTGGCGCATGTGCACCGCCGCCCGCAACGGCAACTCTTGCCACAAGATCAGCCCAGATCCTGATGTCCTCTTTGGTATAAACGCCGACAGTGGGCTTTCCTGTCGTACCGGAAGAAGCGTGGATACGGATAATGTCCTTCATCGGAACTGCCATCAGACCAAAGGGATAATTGTCCCGAAAATCGTCCTTTGTGGTAAAGGGGATGTACTCAATATCGGAGAGTACCTTGATCTTTGAGCCGTCGCCCACACCACAGTCTGTCAGACGCTTGTGATACAGCGGAACGTTATCATAGCAATACTTGACGGTCTCTTTCAGTCTTTCGAGCTGAATGCGTTCGATCTCTGCTCTTGGCAGCGTTTCAATGTCCTTCTGAAACATCATGGGTAATCATTTCCTTTTTTTAGTATTTTTGTTTTTTGAAGCCTGGGGGCTTTTGGTGATTGGTTTTGCATTCGGTTCGGTCTCTTCCTCATCCTCGATGATTGCTTTTTTGGAAGATACCATTACCTTCTTCTGATAGCAGGAGAAGATCTGAGCCTGCCTGTCTGTGTCTTTGGCGGGTGCGATCAGCGTAATGATGGGAGTGAGCACAATGCCGAGCAGCATTGCGAGCATACCTGCGTTGATCGGAGATTTGAAGTATTCGAGTATGGGGTTGTCAAAGCTGATACCTGACATATTGCATACGAAGGATGCAACAGAAATGCCGATGCCGAGAACGAAGTTGATCCAGACGGCGATCTTCGGCACGCGCTTCATATACAGACCATAGAGGAAGGGCGCAAGGAAAGCGCCTGCCAAAGCACCCCATGAAACGCCCATCATCTGCGAGATGAACAGAACAGGGGAATTTGCCTGAATAATGGCGATGACAGCCGAAACGACGATAAAGAATACGATCAGCACTCTCATCCAGGTGAGCTTTTTCTTGTCGCTCATGGCCTGCTTGGAGCAGAAGACAGGATCGATGAAGTCGATGGTCAGCACCGAGCTGGAGGTCAGCACGAGGCTTGAAAGGGTACTCATGGAAGCGGAAAGCACAAGGATCACAACGATGCCGATCAGGATCGGAGAGAGGTTTTCAAGCATGGTGGGGATCACGGAATCATAGCCGCCGACAGGCTTGCCGTCAGCGCCCATTGTGCCGAAGAGTCTGCCAAAGCCGCCGAGGAAGTAGCATCCGCCTGCTACGATGATGGCGAAAATCGTTGAAACGATCGTACCTGTGCTGATGGATTTTTCGGATTTGATGGCATAGAATTTCTGCACCATCTGCGGCAGACCCCATGTACCGAGAGAGGTCAGGATCACAACGCCGATGAGTCCGAAGATATCAGGTCCGAAGAACGAGGTGAACACACCGTTGAATTGGTTGCCGCCTGCGGTGGTAACGCTTTCCTGAGAGAGCTTTGCGATGGTTTCTGTCAGACCGCCGTTGATCTGCATGACCGCAGCGATCACGGCGACGATGCCGACCAGCATGATGATGCCCTGGATAAAGTCGTTGATCGCCGTTGCCATATAGCCGCCCAGCACGACATAAACGCCCGTGAGAACCGCCATAGCGATCACGCAGTAGGTATAGGGAATATGGAACGCCATTTCAAACAGACGGGAAAGTCCGTTATAGAGTGAGGCTGTATAGGGGATCAGGAAGATAAAGATGATGATAGCGGCAGCGATCTTGAGCGCCTTGGAGTCATATCTTTTGGCAAAGAAATCGGGCATGGTCGCCGAATCGAGATGCTGCGTCATCACACGGGTGCGTCTGCCCAAAACGTTCCATGCCAGCAGCGAGCCGATAAAGGCGTTGCCCAGACCAATCCAGGTGGACGCCAGACCGAAGCGCCAGCCGAACTGTCCCGCATAGCCGACAAAAATTACGGCGGAGAAATAGGACGTACCAAAGGCGAAGGCTGTCAGCCAGGGACCGACAGAACGGTTTCCCAGCACAAAGCCGTTGACATTGGTGGCTTGTTTTCGGCAGTAAATGCCGACCCCTATCATCACTGCGAAGAAAATGACAAGGAACAGGATCTTGATAAACATATCCATTTTAATGTTGTCTCCTTCTTTTTAATTCCTTAAAAGAAATATTATTTGAAAAATATGTGCTATATTCTATTCTGTTATCAGAGCCTGTTTTATATCTGTGCGGTGCTAAGATGTTAAACAAACTCTCAGGCAACATGAACAGGAAAGAATACAGCAGCATAATATTTCAGACGAAAGATAAGAGAGGAAAGAAAAATGATCATTGATTTTCATACCCATGTGTTTCCCGATCAGATCGCAGAGCGCACGATCCATGCGCTGGTGCATTCTGCAAAGAACGTCAAAGCGCATACAGACGGCACGGTCAGCGGACTGCTGCAAAGTATGCGTGAGTCGGGCGTTGACAGATCGGTGGTACTGCCTGTTGCGACACGCAAGGGACAGTTTGATACGATCAACCGCTTTGCAAAGAAGCTGAACGAAACATATCCGGAGATGATCTCCTTCGGCGGTATCCATCCCGATGATGACGACATTCCGGAAAAGCTGCGTTTTCTGAAAGACAGCGGCTTTAAGGGCGTCAAGATCCATCCTGATTACACAGGCGTTTTCATTGACGATGAAAGGTATGTGCGCATCATCACCGAATGCGGCAAACTCGGACTGCTGCTGGTCACTCACGCAGGGGTAGATCCTGCGTTTGATCAGGTACACTGCACGCCGCAAAAGGCAAGAGAGGTACTCGACAAGGTATCGTCAGAAGTCGGAAACGATCAGCCGTTTATGGTTTTTGCTCATCTTGGCGGAATGTGTCTTCATCAGGATGTGATGAAATACTTAGTCGGAACGAACTGCTATATTGATATCAGCTGTTCCTTTCGCAGTCTGATGAGCTTTTGCGACACTGACGACGAGGATGTGGTGCGGGTCATCAAAGATCATGGCGCAGATAAGATATTGTTTGCGACCGACTGTCCGTGGAACAGTCAGAAGGAATACGTGGAGCATTTCAGACGTCTTTCAGGAATCAGCGACAAGGAAAAGAATATGATCCTGTTTGAAAACGCCGAAAGACTGCTGAACTGACACGCTTTGTTCAAATTGCAATACAATATCGACAAAATAACGAATTTTTGCGTGGGAAATCACTCATCTATTATAAAACTTTAAGCTGCTAAAGTCAATTCCTAACAACTACATAGGCATTTAACATAAATGACGAATTTTAGAATGTCGATTTATGCAAAGTGCTTTGCTATTATGGTTTATTGCTGAAATAACGGCGGATACGTGATATTTTTTGCAGCATTATCACTAAAATGATTTTCAAATAACCATGATAAGGCACTTTTTTTCTAAAAATGTTTCCCGATAAAACCATTTGACAATGTGTTTGCTGCACTTTATAATGCAAAGCAGAAAACCGAAAACAGAAGGGATGATCCTATGAACCGTAAAAAAACAGCGCTGCTGCTTTCCTTCCTGATCGCCTTTGGCGCAGTTTCCGCTTGTTCACAGAAACCGTCTGAAACGGAAAGCACGATCGAAAGCGCCGCTTCTATTGAAACGTCTGCGGTTTCGGATGAAGTGACCGAAAGCTCTGAGGAAACAAGTACAGCGAAAAGTACTGCTCCGATCGAACAGAGCAAGACCCAAAACAGCGCAGGAGCGTCATCTTCCGTCAAACCCGAAAGCAGCGCGGAAAAAAATACGTCAGACACGTCAGAAAACAGTTCGTCACAGACTTCTTCCGAAACGTCAAAGAACAACCCCTCATCATCCGCTTCACAGACGGAAACAAGCAAAAATTCTCCTGCTGTTTCATCCGTACCGACAACAGAAAGCAGCGTATCGGAAACGACCGCTCCCGAAGAGCCTTCCAAAGCACCCGAACCGTCCACAGTGCAGGAACCTTCTAAAACAGAGGAATCTTCAATCGCATCACAAGTTTCAAGATATTCATCTCGAAGCTGCGTGATGTTTTTGTCACAGTCTTCTACGCTTCTAAATCCATCCAGCATAGTATGC
>ONYV01000078.1 GCA_900322105.1 uncultured Eubacteriales bacterium
CACATTGCTAATTGCTAATTGTATAACATGATATTTTATCACAATTAAACATTATCCAAAAGATAAAAAAATGCCGCATACCCACTTTTTCAGTGTGATATGCGGCATTTTCTTACGATATCATATTGTACTGACGTTTACCGATAAGTCGCCAACTCATTACGTGAACTTGTAAGCACATTAAACTTTCCGCATAGTATCAGGGGCGCAGTAGGTGCGGTAAAGTTTCAAAGTGGAATGACTTGTGATTCCAAAAGAAAGTTAGCCCAAAGCAAGCCTTTCGGCTTGCGGCGGCGGTGCGAAGAATGCATCCCCGCGGGATGCCGCACCGTCTTATTGCGGAATAGAATGTACAACTCAAACGGACAGAGTGAGCGTATGCGAACGTCAGCGAATCGACTCCGGCGGCTCGCCGGTTAGTCGGCGTATTTGTTTTCTTTTTGGCTCCATGCGTACATTTTGCGGATTTCTTTGCCGACGGTTTCGAGCTGATGCTCGGACTTGAGGGCACGCATAGCGTTGAAGTGAGCGCGGCCGTTCTTGTTTTCTGCGATCCACTTGGAAGCAAATGTGCCGTCCTGAATCTCGGAAAGGATCTTCTTCATTTCCTTCTTGGTTTCGTCTGTGATGATCCTCTTGCCTGTCTCGTAATCACCGAACTCGGCAGTGTCGGAAATGGAGTATCTCATCAGAGAGAAACCGCCTGCATAGATCAGATCAACGATCAGCTTCATCTCGTGGATGCACTCGAAATATGCATTTTCGGGAGCATAACCTGCCTCTACCAGTGTTTCAAAACCTGCCTGCATCAGAGCTGTTACGCCGCCGCAGAGTACAGCCTGCTCGCCAAAGAGGTCTGTTTCTGTTTCAATGCGGAAGGTCGTTTCCATAACAGCCGCACGTGCTGCGCCAATGCCTGCGCCATATGCCAAAGCAATGTCCAGACAATGACCGGATGCATCCTGATATACAGCAACCAGAGCAGGTGTGCCTTTGCCCTCTACATACTCGGAACGTACTGTGTGACCCGGAGCTTTCGGAGCGATCATGAATACGTCAACAAATGAAGGCGGAACGATCTGCTTGAAATGAATGTTGAAACCGTGAGCAAATGCAATTGCCTTGCCTTCTGTCAGGTTCGGAGCAATGTCATTCTTGAAGATGTCTGCCTGCTTCTCGTCAGGTGTCAGAATCATGATAATGTCTGCCTTCTGAGTTGCTTCTGCGGTCGTATAGACCTCAAAGCCCATCTCTTTGACGTGATCCCACTTCTTGCTTCCCTGATACAGACCGATGATAACATTCACACCGCTCTCTTTCAGGTTGAGGGCGTGAGCATGACCTTGGCTGCCGTAACCGATGATTGCAACGGTCTTGCCCTTCAGTACGTTGATATCGCAGTCCTGTTCATAATAGATTTTTGGCATTTTCAATTCCTCCAAAATCAAAATAAAATATATTTATGAAATTCGTCAGACCGTCATACAGGTGCTTTCCTGTTTCTTCCCTTTTCTGACGATCTTACGGATACCATACGATAATATCCTGCCGCTGTCATACATCCGCTTGGACGGATGTGCGGCGCACCGTTTTCAAAAACACTGTCTGACAATCGCTTTGACGCTCTCAGTTTTTGTTTCTGGCAACAGCAGAGTCTTTTTCAATGGCAACAGTGCCTGTGCGGACGATCTCACGAACGCCATAGGGTTTCAGAAGATCGATCAGCGTTTCAAACCGTTCCAGCGTGTCGGCAAACTGCAGCGTCATGGTGTTCTGTGATACATCTACGATCTTTGCATCCATCAGCTCGGAGATCTTCATGATATCCAGACGCTGCTTTGCAGGACAGTTCACTTTGATGAGCGCCAGTTCACGGCTGATGAACTCGTCCTTTGCAAAGGTGCGGACTTTGATGACGGGAATGACCTTGTTGAGCTGCTTTTCCAGCTGCTCGATCACATATTCGTCGCCGTCCGCTACAATGGTAATGCGTGAAAAATTGCTGTCTTCGGTGATTCCCACCGCAAGACTGTCTATGTTAAAGCCTCGTCTGGAAAACAGCCCCGATACTTTGGAAAGCACGCCGGCATGGTTTTCGACAAGAACAGAAAGTGTATATTTCATCTGCTTTCCTCCTTATCTTGACGGAGTGTTGGGATGTACGTTGCAGACAAGCAGGAACGGCTTGTCGCTTTTCAGCATCTCTTTGGCGTACTGCTCGGCTTCTTCGTTTGAGGAAGCGCAGGCGGCGTCAATGCCGTAAGCAGCTGCAATCTGCTGAAAATCGGGAATATCGCTCAGCTCTGTCACCGCATAGCGGCTGCCGTAATGAATATCCTGCAGCTCATGCACCATGCCGAGAACGGTGTTTCTCATCACGATGATCTTGATGTTCAGCTTGTTCTGAACGATGGTTGCCAGCTCGTTGAACATCATCTGGAACGAACCGTCACCGCACACAGCGACAACATCTCTGCTTGGTCTTGCAAACTTTGCGCCCACTGCCGCAGGAACAGAGTAGCCCATTGTCCCCATGCCGCCCGATGTGAAAAATCTTCCGTCCGACATTTTGTAGCTGTTGGCGCACCAGATCTGGTTCTGTCCGACATCAGCGATCAACACTGCCTTTGCACGCAGCATTCCCGACAGCTTTTCCAGAAAGCTCTTCGGCTCAACATAGCCGTCAAACTTCGGATACGGCACAGCAAACTGCCGTTTCCAGCCGTTGATCTCTGCAAGCCACTCTTCGGGCGCTGTATAGTCCACCGCCTTGAGCATCTGGTTCAATACGTTTTTCATATCGCCGACGATCGGGATATTGGTCTTCATATTCTTGCCGATCTCGGCAGGGTCGATATCAATATGTATGACGGTTGTATGCTCTGCTAACTGATCGGGCGCAGAAACCGCTCTGTCACCGACTCTTGCGCCGCAGAGAATGATGAGATCGGAATCGTGTATGGTCTTGTTGGCGGCTTTCTTGCCGTGTGAACCGATCATGCCGACATAAAGCGGATCTTCCGAGGGCATGGTGCCGATCCCCATCATAGTGGAAACAACAGGAATGTTCGTTTTGCGGACAAATTCTCTGAACCGCAGCTTTGCGCCCGATGTCAGCACACCGCCGCCTGCAACGATCACAGGCTTCTGAGAGCGGCTGAGAATTTCAAGCGCACGTTTGATCTGCAGCGGATGTCCCGAAACGCTCGGCTTGTAGCCGATGATATTGACTTTTTCGGGATAGACAAATTCCTCGACTTCCCCTTGCTGAACGTCAACAGGCACGTCGATCAGTACAGGACCGGGTCTGCCTGTTGAAGCAATATGAAACGCTTCTTTGAAGACCCTCGGCAGATCGGCAGTATCTTTGACAAGATAGCTATGCTTGACAAAGGATTCACAAGCGCCCGTAATATCTGCTTCCTGAAACACGTCACGCCCGAGCTGGTCGCTCTTGACCTGTCCTGTGATCGCAACCATCGGGATAGAATCCATATAGGCAGTTGCGATGCCCGTTATCATATTCAAAGCGCCGGGACCCGATGTAGCCACGCATACC
This sequence comes from uncultured Eubacteriales bacterium, assembly GCA_900322105.1. GTDB lineage: Bacteria > Bacillota > Clostridia > Oscillospirales > Acutalibacteraceae > UBA1213. The sequence continues at coordinate 3,560 of ONYV01000078.1, forward strand.
CCCACCTTGGAAAGAGCCCTTGCATAGCCGCTGGCAGCATGAGCCGCATTCTGCTCCTGCCGCACCAGCACCGCCTTGATGTCTGTATCATACAGTTTATCAAAGAACGGACAGATCACCGCTCCCGGATAACCGAATACTATCTCAACACCTTCCTCTTGAAGGCATTTAACCATTATTTCAGCTCCGCTTAACATAGAACTCCTCCTCCCATATAAAACACATTATAACATCCCACAAAAACACTGTCAAGATTCTCTCAAAAATTAGCACGAAAATCAATTTTGTCGGGGCAGTCACACGGGGAAAACCCTTTTCCGGCGGAAAAAGGGTTATTCCCCGCACCCCTTTCCTAAAACCGCTGATTTTACGTAAAGTTTATTATCAAATCAACAGAACTTAGTATGCTGTCGACTTTGAAATTTTGAAAATTGATTTCCGTGTTTTATTCACGATAAGTCCATTTAATCGGGGCAGTTACACCTTTGTGAACAGGATATCATACAAAAACGGATTTGTATTTTTCTGTTTGGGTCATGATTTGTTTTGGACGAACTGTCAAAACGCTCTGTTCATCTATGCCAAAAATGACCTATGGAAAAGTTTGTCAAGAAAAATTGCACAAATACAGCCTAAAAACTCACCGAATCATTGACATTTTCACTGTTTTGTAGTTTAATAGTATTGGTAAAGGTTTATTTCGTTCTATGATTTGAAAATAATTGTCTATTTGTGAATATTTTAATATACAAGATCTGTATACAGAAGGGAGTGAGACGGTTTGTTGGAGCTTTTTGGAAAAGGTGTATCTAACGGAATTGCCATCGGCAGGCTTTCGTTTTACTCTAATTCATCCGATAATGTGCCGAAATACGCAGTGAGCGATACGGCTGCCGAACTCAAGCGCTACAAAAACGCCGTCCGTTCCGCTAAAGTTCATTTGCAGGAGCTGTATGACAAAGCCTGCCTTCATCTGAGCAAAAGTGAATCGGTCATTTTTCAGACGCACGCCATGATCCTTGAGGATTCCAAATTTGTCGAAACGGTAGAGAATCTGATCCTGACAAAGCATCTGAATGCGGAATTTGCGGTTCACGACACCGCCTTGAAGATCGCTGAGATCTTTCATTCCATGGACGATGAATATTTGCAGCAGCGCTATACCGATATTATGGACGCATCCAACACGGTCCTTGAAATATTGCATCCGAAAAAGAATTTGTTATCGGAAGAGGACGGTCCTGTTATCATCGCCGCTTCTGAACTCCTGCCCAGTGAGACCATTACGCTGAAACAAAAAAATCTGCTCGGCTTCATCACTACCAAGGGTTCACGAAATTCTCACACGGCGATTCTCGCCCGTACTCTGGGGCTGCCGCTGATCACTCAGGTAAAAGGTTCGCTGTCACGATTTGACGGACTGAATGCGATCATTGACGGTCAAAGCGGCAGGATCGTGATCGATCCCGATCACAACACCCTTGGACATTACCGCGCAAAGCTCAAGCATTACGAGGAACAGCAGCATCTTTTGCAGGAACAGGTCGGTTTGCCTTCTGTGACAAAGGACGGTCAGAAGGTGATCCTCTCTGCCGTGATCGATTCTCTCGAAGGGATGGAGGCTGCCAAAAACAGCGATGCGGAAGGCATCGGTCTGTTCAAGACAGATTTCCTCTTCGCAAAGCGCAGCAGTCCTCCGCAGGAAGAAGAACAGTTAGCGGTCTATCAGACATTGCTGAAAACTTTCGAGGATCAGAAAGTCGTTGTTCAGCTTGCAAATCTTGGTTCCGAAAAGTCGATACAATATCTGGATATCCCCGAAGAGAAAAATCCTGCGATCGGTTACAAAGGCATCCGTGTGCTGCTGGATAACAAGGACATTTTTATGACGCAGCTTCGCGCGCTGTTTCGCGCGTCTGTGTTCGGCAATCTGTCGATTCTGCTGCCGATGGTCAACAGCTTAGAAGAGATCGACTATGTGAAACGAACGATCGAAGAAGTCAAGCTCGATCTGCGTGCCAAAGGTCAGGAATACAGTCGGGATATCCGATTGGGTACGATGATCGAAACACCTGCTGCGGCGATCATTTCGGATGAGATATGCCGTATCTCAGACTTCATCGTCATTGACACCAACTCTCTGACACAATATACGCTTGCGATGGACAGAGAAAATCAGAAGCTCGAATATTTCTATGAACCGTACCACAAGTCCATCCTGCGGCTGATCTATTTCATCTGCAATAATGCTCATTTTGCCAACAAGAAAGTTGCTGTCTGCGGTGAGTTAGCGTCAGAAACACATATCACGAAAAACCTTTTAGCGTTTCAGGCAGATGAGCTGATCGTTGTGCCTTCCAAACTATTAGGCGTAAAGGCTGCGGTCAGAGCTACTGATACTGAGGACAAGAAAAAAACGATGAGCAGAATATAATAACACAAACGGCGGAGCGTTCAGCTTCGTCGTTTATACTACATGGATGTGAAAGTAATGGATAATAAAGTCAAAGCCGAAAAAGCAGTGGAGCTGCTTGAAAAAGAATATCCCGACGCCGTTTGTTCGCTGGTCTATACCGAACCGCTGCAG
>ONYV01000119.1 GCA_900322105.1 uncultured Eubacteriales bacterium
GATTCAGGCGTAGCAGCGCTGAACAGCAGTCAGACAGATACGATCGCAGCAGCAGCGTCAGCAGCCGCAAAAGGGATGCTGATGGGCGCAAGAGGCAATTCAGGCGTGATACTTTCCAGGATCTTTGCAGGGATCGCCAAGGGTCTGGAGGGAGCAAACACTGCCGATGTTGATCTTTTGAACAAAGCAATGCAAAAAGGTGTCTATGAATCCTACAGCGCCGTTTCTGTACCCGTGGAAGGGACGATCCTGACAGTATTCAAAGACGCAGCAGCTTATGCAGGTTCGGTCATACAGAAGGAGACTACAGCAGAGCGTTATTTTGACGATCTGCTGACAGAAATGAAACGTTCGCTGCAAAGAACGCCCGAACTGCTGGACGTATTACAGCAGTCAGGGGTGGTTGACAGCGGAGGCGCAGGCTTGACGTACATCATGCAGGGAATGCAGGACGTGCTGAACGGCAAAAACGCTGCATTTTCGATTCGCTGCACTGCGGACATTTCAAAGGCGATAGATATAAATGCAGCAGACGAGGACAGCCTTTCGGAGTTTGGCTACTGCACCGAATTTTTACTGCGGCTGCTGCAAAAAAAGACAGATGCTGCACACTTTGATATTACAGAGATGCTAAGATATCTGAATACGGTCGGAGAATCGGTGGTGGCATTTCAGGAGGGCAATATCCTGAAAGTTCATGTTCATACCAAAAAGCCCGGAGATATCCTGAACTATGCGCAGCAGTACGGCGAATTTCTGACGACCAAGATCGAAAACATGACGCTGCAGCATCACGAAACGCTGAGATCCTCACACACGGAACTTCCGCAGACAGAACCCCGCAAGTCATACGGCATTATCAGCGTAGCTTCAGGCAGCGGCATTAAGGAACTGTTTTTATCATTGGGATGTGATGCCGTCGTAGACGGCGGTCAGAGTATGAATCCATCTGCAAACGAACTGATAGAAACGTTCCGAAAGGTCAATGCCGATACACTGCTTGTCTATCCGAATAATGCCAATATCATACTGACGGCAAAGCAGGCAAAGGAACTGTATCATGACGCAGAGGTCTGCATCCTTCCGACAAAAACCATCGGTGAAGCCTATGCGGCAATCTCTATGCTCGATACAGACAAATCTTCCGTTCAGGACATCCTGAATGAACAAACAGAGATCATCAGCGGTGTTGTCACAGGAATCGTGTCAAGAGCGGTCAGAGATTCCACACAAAACGAACTGACGATCCATAAGGGAAACTATATCGGCTTTTCGGAAGATCGCATCATGCTGGAGCATGAAAACAAGAATGATGCATTGTTGGCATTAGCCGAGCAGCTGCATTCAGGCAGCTTTGACATTGCGCTGGTGATCTGCGGAGAAAGTGTTACCATGCAGGATTCCGACACAGTTTATGATGCGCTGAAAAAGCAGTTTCCTGTTACGGAAATCATTATGATCGACGGCAAACAACCCATCTATGATTATATCTTAACACTTGAATAAAAGGAGATATATTATGTTAGTATTATTTACCGATACAGATACCGATCTGACACCCGAGAAAGCAAAGGAATTTGGTTATCATCTCATCAGTATGCCATACAGCATAGACGGAAAGACTACCTATCCGTATGAAGACTTTGAACACTTTGACGCTCACGCTTTTTATGATTCTCTGCGCTCCGGTATTCTGCCCAAGACCAGCGGCATCAGTGCCGAGAGATATAAACAATACTTTGAGCCGCATTTCAAAAACGGCGATGATATTCTTTACGTTCATTTTTCCGCAGCGATGACGGCAACCTTTGAAGCAATGAATATTGCTGTCAAGGAACTGCTGCAAGAGTACCCTGAAAGAAAGTTCTATACCATAGATACCAAAGCGATCACCATTTTGAGTCTGAATATCGTTGAGGAGATCGGTGATCTGTACAAAGCGGGAAAGACAATCGGGGAGATCATGGAATGGGCGGAAAAAGAAGTGGATAAATTTGCCGTCTATTTCTTTGCGGACGATCTGAAATTCTTCAAAGCCAGCGGCAGAGTCAGCGGACTTGCAGGTACGATGGGAACGCTGCTCGGCATCCGTCCCATCATCCATATCAGCGAAGAAGGGAAAATGGTGAATATCGGCAAGGAAAAAGGACGCGCAAAAGCCTTGAGCCGTATCATCAGCTATGTAGAGGAATTGGGAGAAGACCTTGAAAAGCATCGTGTGATCGTTGCTCATACAGATGCGCCCGAAATGGTGGAAGAAGCCGTCAGGATACTGAAGGAAAAGTTTGGCGATTCACTGTGGATCGAGATCGTGGACGTAAATCCGACCGCAGGCAGTCATTGCGGACCGTCCACGGTCGGTATCTGCTTTCATGCAAAACACAGATAAACGTAAAATAACCGCAGGGAAGACCTGCGGTTACATTTTTATGATGCGTCGGACGAAGGAGCAGCAGAGTGAAATTCTTTTGTTTGCAGATCGTAAAATACTTCCGCTCTGTGCTGTTCCAGAAACCGTGTGATGCCGTACAGATCGACCCAGATCTCTTCTGAACTGTCGTCAGGGCTGATCGAAAGACCGATATGAAGATGAGGTATCTCAATGTTGCTTTCGTTTTCAGTTCTGCTGTACCCGGTCTGTCCCGTATATCCGATCACGTCCCCTGCACAGACGACTTTACCAATGGAAAGACCGCTTTGAAAAGGACGATCCTTTTGCAAATGGGCATAATAGTAGTATCGTTTTTTGTCAAAGCTGCGGATGCCGATGCGCCAGCCGCCGTATTGATTCCACCCCAACGCCTCCACCGTGCCCGATTCGATCGCCGTCACAGGCGTTCCTGACTGACAGATCAGATCATGTCCAAGATGAGAGCGCCGATAGCCGTAGGTTCTTTCTGCGCCGAAATCATCATAATGCGTATACGGAAATCCTTTCGGGAGCGGAGAAAAGACCTTTAGTCCATAATCTTCCTGCTGACGCTCGACATCTCCGACAAATCCGCCTAACACTGTTTCATACAGTTTCAGATAACAGGAATACTGTTCTTTGTCATGAACTAACTCACGGACACTTTTTCCGGAGCATAATTCGCTTTTTAGATCATCAAGATCTTCCTGACGGTAACGGCTGAGATCGCCCTGATAGTTTTCGGACAGACAAGACAACAGCTCGATCCAGCTTACTTTTTTGCCCTGACTTTGCAAATCTATATCTGCCCGATATGTCTGCTCTAACATTTCGTAAGGGATATCAAATGATACGTTTTGTATCGTGATATCGTGATGACGGAAAACCAAAGGAACGATGATGCCGACAGAGATCATCAGGACGGAGAACAGCAGCAACAGAGAAAACCGAAGATGAAACGGTTTACTCATGCGGATTTCCTGATATTCAGCAGGCGTCGGGAAAGCCTGTCTGCGCTGAACAGCCCGTTTCCGTCACTGCACTGCTCAGGCACAAGCTTATCCAATTCCCTGACACCGCATAGAGTGTATAAAGCCGAGAGATAATACAGATTCCCAAGACTTTCAGGCTGTATTCTTTGATACTTGTACGGCACATCAACGATATAGTCAAAAAACACGTCATACCCCAAGGAAAGCGCAGGTCTTTCGGCAGAGAATACCGCCGTATGAGAGGAGATCGGCAAAGGGCGGCGAATGGAAAGAGGAGCGATGACGATATCGCAGGAAGAGAGGGCAGAGGCTTCTGCGCTCACAAACAGCGGAATGCCGAATTCGTCCATCAGCATATCGGATTTGATCTCATAGTATCTCGGAAGATCACTGACAACTGTCAGACGGGACGTATACGGCAGCAGCCTGTCCGTCAGATCGGCAAAGGCGGCGGTGGGGTCATATAAGCCGATACGTATCTCCCTTGGAGACATATCCGCCGAATCCAACACATGACAAACGAAATTCATCATCAGCCTGACTGTCAGATCAGAACTTTCAAACCGCTGCAGCGGCATATCTTTCAGGTCAAGCTCACTGCTGCACAGCACCTGATTGCTGCAACCGCTGAGAAAAGGAAGCAGCTTGTGAAGATTCATTTTACTTCTGTAAGAAACGCAGCGAAGCTGTAAAAGCGAGACCTTGTTTTGTTTTCTGATCTTTGCTGTGATGTCATAAGGATGAAACAGCGAGTATAGTTTTCCGAACAAGTCCTTTTTTCGCTGCACATCAAGCTCAAGAGAAACGATCATTCATCCCACCGCCTTTTTCATATTGATACATATATATGCGGCAAACAGACAGAAAATGTCTTTGTAAAAGATATTAGACTTTTGCCTGTCAGAAAGTATGTAACAAAGTTCCGACTGCCTCAAAAAGACAGTCGGAAAAGATCATGGATCATTCGTTGTCAGCAGCCTTGGATGCATTATCGGTCGTATTTTTGAAAATGTCGCCTGCATTGTCGGCAATTTCAGAAATGCCGTCACCCACATTGCTTGTCACATTGGAAACAATATTTCCTGCATTGTCGGCTAAGTTCTTGGCAGTTTCTCCTATCTTGTCGGCGGCATTATCCACCGTATCACCTGCACGCTTTGCGGCGTTGCTCACGGGATTCTGATCGTTTTGCTTGTCCTGAGCAGACACAGCGTCATCTGCGTCACCGATAATGCCGTTCGTATCTGTCACAAATCCGTTGTTGGAAGGCATATCGCCGCCCTGATTTGCATTCGGGATCTCAGAAGCGTAAGGCGCCGTCGGATACTGATTGGTGTTGTTTTCTTCATTTGATTTGCAGGCTGTCAGACTCATGCACACGGCTGTTATGGCAGCAAAGGCCAGAATGTTTTTTTTCA
>ONYV01000319.1 GCA_900322105.1 uncultured Eubacteriales bacterium
TGCATTTTTTGCAGGATCGTCCGGATCAGTTCTGTCAGCTCGGACGGCAAGAACGGAAACGGCAGATAAGCAGCGCCAAGCGGATCCTGACACAGCATATGAGAACTGATCGGATGGTCAGAAAGAATGATGCAGGGAATACCCTTCTGTTTGCACTGCGCTATCAGTTCACTGACGGAAATACGCATCAGCTGCTTACTGAGGATCACAATATCATAATGCTTACTGTTCAGGTGCGTCACGACCTGCGTGCTGTCAAATACTGTCGTTGTATCATAACCCGAAAGCGTCAGCAGTCTTTGGTAAGCTGCTAAAAAATCTCTGTCAGGGTCGGCAAGCAACAGCTCCATCTTGATTCATCTCCCTTCTTTGTCAACAAAAAGAATATAGCACATTATACCTTACATGGTCAATATCACTAAAAAATATTATGAAAATTCTATAAATTCCTTCCATTTTGTTTTGGTGAAATTGACTGAATTTCTGCGAAACGGTTATGATTGAGATTGATTATATTCTAAAATAACCTTATAGAACAAATATGAAAACCGCATGAAATAAACATGAATTTTGTCTGTAATATATTCAAGTCAGTTTTAAGAACTTTTTAAGAATTTCTACATTGCAATCATTTCCAGTATGACTTTGTAATAATCCTCAAAAAATTGCAGAACATAATAGTACAATCGGAAATAAAGCCGTACTGAAAAACACCCGAACCGATCGGATCACTCCCGATACAAACGGATGCTTCCACGATGTTTTGAAGTAGGCAGCGTTTCCGTTTGTATCTATCAAACAATATGAAGGAGTAACGATCATGTCTAACAACAGTAATTCTCTGAATATTCCCGAAGCAAGACAGGCTATGGAAAATTTCAAACTTGAATGCGCCAACGAAGTCGGCGTCAACCTCAAGCAGGGCTATAACGGCGATCTGACATCCCGTCAGGCAGGTTCTGTCGGCGGTCAGATGGTCAAGAAAATGATCGAAGCATACGAAAGAAGTATGTGATCCGATCATAAGCTCTTTTTCTAAGACGATCTGTCTTGAAACCGTCATGAACCGCTTTTGCGGGATAGAATAGGCTTCCTCGGGAACCGGAAAAATGCTGTATTACGCAGAAGAGACAAGCAAGACGGTGCTTCGGAAGTTTCCGAGGAGGTCTAAGGCAATACCGCACAAAGATAGTGCCGCAGATGCGCTGTCAGATTTTTCGTCAGATTGTACAGAAATTCCGAAGGCATACTGACGTATGTCGAGGGAGCTTTCTGACAAAAAAGGCGCATATCCTGTGCGAAAACAGGGTATGCGTCTTGATCGTGTTGATATAATACTTATACGCTGAACAGCATCGTGCCATAGGACGGATACGGCCAGTATTTTGCTGCCATATTGGATTCCATTTCATCAGCGACTGCGCGCAGCTCCTGCATAGCCGCCAGAACATGATCCCGATAATACATAGCGTTCTCGGCAATGCCTTCTACATCCTTTGCGCCCATCACTGCCTTTTCCAGCACATCGATCTTCTTCATGAAACATGAAAGCAGACTTGTCAGCTTCTTTGTCAGCTCAAGCTGCGGCTGTGCAACCAATTCCGGATCGATCGCCTTGAGTGCGCCGATAGTTTCCGCTAACTCCTTGATGTATGCGGTCACAGCAGGCACGATATCCTTTTTCGACATATCCAGCGCTGTGAGGGCTTCGATATTGATGATCTTGGAATAGTTTTCCAGTATGATCTCGGTTCTGGAACGCAGCTCTACTTCTGTATAGATACCGTGCTTGCCAAACAGCGCCACGTTCTTTTCGTCGGTATAGTGCGGCAGTGCCTCGGGGAGTGAACGGTAATTTAACAGACCTCTCTTTTCTGCTTCGGCAGCCCATTCCTCGGAATAATTGTCGCCGTTGAAAATGATGCGTTTATGCTCTAACAGCGTTTTTCTCACAAGCTCCTCGGCTGTCGTCTTTACGTCCTCGGCTTTTTCGAGAATATCTGCAAAGTCGCTGAGTACGTCCGCTACGATCGTATTGATGATGGTGTTGGTGCAGGCGATGTTTTCGGATGAACCTACCATTCTGAACTCAAACTTATTGCCTGTAAAGGCGAACGGAGAAGTACGGTTGCGGTCGGAGGTATCCTTGACAAAGTTCGGAAGGACATCTGCATTCGTTTCCATAATAGGCGCATCCTTCTTCTCATACGTTTCGTTATACATAACAGAACGCAGCACTTCGGACAGGTCGTCGCCCAGATACATGGAAATGACCGCAGGCGGCGCTTCATGCGCACCTAATCTATGGTCATTTCCTGCGCTTGCGACAGAGATCCTCAGCAGATCCTGATGCTCGTCTACTGCGCGGATCACGGCGGCTAAGAACACAAGGAACTGGATGTTCTCTCTGGGGTTCTTGGAAGGATCTAAAAGATTCTTGCCTGTATTGGTAGACATTGACCAGTTATTGTGCTTGCCCGAACCGTTGACACCTGCAAAGGGCTTTTCATGCAGCAGGCATACAAGACCATGCTTATCGGCAATATCCTTCATCGTTGCCATAGTGAGCTGGTTGTGGTCGGTAGCGATATTGGAAGAATCAAACACAGGCGCTAATTCGTGCTGTGCGGGAGCAACTTCATTATGCTTTGTCTTGGCATAGATGCCGTATTTCCAGAGCGCTTCATCCAGCTCTTTCATATAAGCGGAAACTCTGGGTTTGATCGTGCCGAAATAGTGATCGTCAAGCTCCTGTCCCTTCGGCGGTCTTGCGCCGAAAAGCGTTCTGCCGCAGTAGATCAGATCCTTGCGCTTTTTGAACACTTCCTTGTCGATCAGAAAATACTCCTGTTCGGGGCCTACGGTCGTTTCTACTCTGGTAGAAACTGTGTCGCCAAAGACACGAAGGATCCTCAGCGCCTGTACGCTGATGACCGGGCTGATCCTTGGCTGCTGGCTGTGGGTCTGGCTTCTTGTGGCCGGCGTGGCGTCGTTCTTCACCGGCCATCCCACGGTGATGACGGCCATTCAACTCGTGGGTATTTCCTACATCGCCTATCTGGCATTTGGTTCGTTTCGGGAGGCATGGGCAGGATTCAGTCAGTGTTCGGCACACGCGTTGAACCCGGCGAAGGCACGTGGCTGGCGGCTCGTCGGACGCGGCATCCTCATGTCGATGTCCAATCCGCTCACGATTCTCTTTTTCCTG
>ONYV01000112.1 GCA_900322105.1 uncultured Eubacteriales bacterium
TGCGTCATACATCGGAAGCCACCGCTACGGCGGAATCTGGACAGGCGACAACCAGTCATGGTGGTCACATCTGCTTATGAATATCAAGATGATGCCCTCGCTCAATATGTGCGGATATATGTACAGCGGCGCAGACCTCGGCGGCTTCGGCTCGAACTGCACAAGGGATCTTCTCCTGCGCTGGCTTGAATTCGGAATATTCACTCCGCTCATGCGCGACCACAGCGCACAGGGCACAAGACGTCAGGAATGCTATGCATTCGGTGAAACAGAGGATTTCAAGAACATTATTTCCGTTCGCTACAGTCTGCTGCCATATCTTTACAGCGAATATATGAAAGCGTGTCTGAAAAATGAGATGCTGTTCCGACCGCTTGCTTTCGACTATCCCGACGATACGATTGCCCGTCACATTGAAGACCAGCTTTTGCTGGGTGAAAGCGTGATGATCGCACCGATCTATGAGCAAAACGCTGTCGGCAGATATGTCTATCTGCCCGAACCCATGCGGTTTGTTCTGTTCAAGGGCGACGAGATCAAACATTCCGAGATCCTTGACAAAGGCGTACACTTCATCTTCGCCGCTTTAAGCGAAGTGCCTCTCTTTATCCGGAAAGGACGCCTGCTTCCGCTCTGCGCACCGTCAGAATCCGTTGCCGCCCTGAACGAAAAGGAACTGACGCTCCTGTCATACTCGCCCGATGAAAAAGCCACTTATCAGCTCTACACAGACGATGGACTTTCAAAAGACTTTTCCGATCCTGACAGCAAGCTCCTCACCCTGACATCAGAAAGCTGAGCCCTCTTTCAGACAAACCAAAAGCAGGTACGACCTTTGCAAAAAGGCTGTACCTGCTTTTTTGAATATCACAGCGGATATCACAGCGGAAATTTCTTGTCCTTTTTTTCTTTTTTGTGCCGTCCCGGCTGAACGAAGGTAAAGGGGATCTCAGGAATGTCAGGCACTGCCTGATAATCCTCCGAGATGATATACTCATAAATGTCACGGTTCACATCTAAATTATACTTCATTTTTCGGAAATCCAAATTCAGCACGTGCTGGCGAATGAGAGAATAGATGTTGATGCCATGCGCTTTCTTGGCAAAGCGAAGGATCGCAGGCTTGAATTTTTCATACTCTCCGATATACTGAAAGTAATTGCGCTGAGATAAGATCGAGCGCCAATAGTCGGTGATCTTTTCCGCATTCATCGTACCAACGATACTGCCGAAGCGTTTTTCATAGTAATACAGATGTTTGGCAGTGACCGCCAATTTGTTGGACTTATGCAGCAAACGGACGCTGGTAGCGATATCTTCAAAATACATATAAGGATAGCGTATCTGATGATCGGTAAAGAGTTTTGCGTTGTAGAGCTTATTCCATGCATAACTCTGGAACATACTGTCATGGATCAAAGCGATCAGCGCATCGTCCCTTGCCATCACGCCTGTTTTCGCAGAAGAAGGTCTGGGGAGCTTGAGTCCCGTATTAAAATAAGAATACATGAATTTACAGTATGCCATATCCGCATGATTTTTTTCACACGCTTCATACATGATCTTCAAAAAGTCCTTATGTACATGGTCATCGCTGTCGATAAAAGAGATATACTCTCCCTTTACACGATCTATGCCGTAGTTGCGTGCGTCTGACAGTCCGCCGTTTTCTTTGTGAAAGTACTTGAATCTTTTGTCGGTCTTTGCAAATTCTTTTGCGATGGCTGCGCTGCTGTCAGGAGAGTCATCATCTATCATCAGCACTTCAAAATCCGTAAAGCTCTGGTTTTGGATCGAACGCAGACACCGTCTTAAAAACTTTTCAACTTTATATATTGGCACGATAACAGAAATTTTCGGTTTATTACTCAAACGATCACCTCATTGTTATTTGACGACTGGCTTTTGAAGATCAAGCAGACGGAGCTTTTGCGCAGAGCATCTCAGACACAGCCTGATCTTTGTGCGGGCATTTTTGAGATTCTGCCGATCCTCATTTCGGTTTCCTTTGCTGCACTGTCTGACGATCGAGGGCATGGCGAAATACACATGAAACACATGATGCATCAGACTGCCCTGAAACTGACGGCAGCATCCCTGCTCTTCCAAAAACAAGCGGATCAAAGGGATGGTATTGATATAATCGTTCGCTCTCTGCGCAGACATATTGATCTCCGCATATTTTGAGAACGCTCTTGTGTAAAGATAGCAGCATCCGCTGACGGACACCGCCTTATTGGCATAGTAAAAGAGCTGCGGCGTAATGACCGCATCTTCATAGTACATATCGGGAATACGGATCTCATGCTCTGTAAACAGACTCCTGCGGAAAAGCCTGCCCCACAGGTAAAACTTGATCTTGCTGTCCTGAAGCAGCAGTGACAGCGCTTCCTCTCCCGAATACACCTTGTCAGACATAGAAACGCCGCGGCTCTCCCTTCCCGTATTCAGAAAGTAATACCGAAAGCCGCACAGCGCAATATCCGCATCATTTGCTTTGGCGGCGGTGTACAGCTCGCCAATGTAGTTTTTGGTCAGCCTGTCGTCACCGTCTACAAAAGCGATATATTCGCCGCTCGCTTTGGAAACGCCGAAATTTCTGGCGCTGCCCGCACCGCCTTCGGGATGATCGAGAAGACAAAAGCGCTCATCCTTTTCCGAAAATGCAGCGGCGATCTTGTCAGAACCGTCTGTCGAGCCGTTGTTGACGATCAGCACTTCAAACTCCCGAAAGCTCTGCTGCTGTATCGACTCCAGACACCGGATCAGCATTTCTCCGCAATTATGCACAGGTATGACAATGCTCACAGCAGCGTTCATAATAAGCCCTCCCAAGTTTCCGACAGATCTCTGTCCTTTGCAAAAGCGCTCACACCGCAGAACCTGTTGCTTCTGTTTCGGCAGCAGGTTCTTTTTTCTTGCGGATCGCCGCAAAGGGCAGGGAAATGATGATGGTTAGATAGTACGTGATGGTACGCCAGATCAGGATAGCGGATTTTATCATCTGTTCGTTAAAGACAGCGCCGAAGAATGCGCTGAAACAGTATTCCGCAGCGCCCGAACCGCCGGGCAGCGGCACAAGCCCCGACACCATGCTGACGAAAGACTGAGCGCAGATCATGTCAAAGATCTGAACGCCGTCGTTGCCAAAGGATTTTGCAATACAGTAAGGAATCAGGAAAAGGATCGTCAGCTGCACAAACGTCAGCACATAGACCTCTACCACTAATTTTTTGTTTCTGTTCAAGTCTTTGTTGCAGTCGTGGAAATTGGTCAGGGACTCATCGAGCCGCTTGATCTTTTCGTCCACGTTTTTCATCAGGTGGATCTTTGCAAGCAGGCGATAGATGCCGCCGATGACTTTTGAAGTAACGTTTTTGTTGAAAGACGCCAGCAGCAGTACAACGATCGTCAGCACCTGTCCGATAAATCCTATGATCGTAAACAGCCACATCGCCACATCGAGGTTTTCGACAAACATCCGAAACCTCAGGCACATGGCAAGGATGCTGTACGCTGTCAGCGTAAACTGCCAGACCAGAAATTTTTGTATCAGCGCCGCCGTACCGTTCGAGGGCTTCACCCCCTGACGGCTCATGGTCAGTATCTGCATAGGCTGACCGCCCGATGCGCCCGGTGTGACAGCGCAGTAAAACTGTCCCACCATCGAAACAACGATCGCCTGCCGCACCTTAAAGCCCGGCGTACTTCGTTTGACAAACAGATAGATGATCGCCGCATCAATGGCAATGTTTGACAGGTGCATCACCAGTGCCAGCAAAAGCCATACCGCATTTATTTTCAGACCGCTGTTCAGCAGGTCGATAAAACCGTCTTTGGAAAATATAAAATACACGACCAGCCCGACAGTCAGGCAAACGATCGCGATATTAAACAGCAGACCCCATGGAATGGATGAGCGTTTCCGCTGTGATTCATTCATACTCTCACCCCTATGGATTTTGACGGATCATGTCAAATAACCTTATTTTCTCATAATTTCTATGATATCATTATTTTCAGTGTCGGTCAACAGAATATTTGATTTAGAAGCCATTTTTAGGATAAATCATCTGATTTCACAAATATGTTTCTGTTTTCTCATCTCAAAATGTCAAAAAAGCAAAGTCATGCAAAAACCATCTCAAGTGTCAAAAGCAAAGCAAAAGCCTGCATATGGTTTCATGCAGGCTTTTGTATAGTTAATTATATAGCAGAGTAACCAAAGCTGTTGACGAGCGCTTCTAATTTTTCACCTCTGCGGCAGAAAGGACAAACAGGCGGCTTATAGCTTTCGTAGTCGCCAAGGTCATTCGGGTCGAACACGGAATGCACGGGATGCCCGTCACATTCGCTCACGGTAGCAAAGATAGCGGACACGCCGACGACCGTACCGCCGTAATAGTTCACGGCGTCGATCGCCGCCAGAGCACTTTTTCCTGTTGTCACGGATGCCGCAGCGATCAGCACGTGTTTTCCTGCGAGCATCGGCACGACATTATCACGGAACATGATCTGACCGCCGCTGACAAATTCAGGCGACACAACATAGATCGTCTGATGTGCGTTCATATTAACGTAATCGTCTTTTGTCAGTTCATCCGCAATACACGTACCGACCACTTCCATACCGTCAATACAGAAAATGGTATCCACGATCGTTGTCATTTTGTATTCGCTCACCAATTCCTGTGCCAGCGCCTTTGCTTCCGACAATCTCATCTTTTGTGTCGTTACGTCAATATAATAATTCGTATGGCTATGCATCGTTGCAAAATGCCCTTTCTGTACCCGTAAAAACACATCCTTATTCTTTGTCCTGATCTTCAATTCTTTTGCCATAACCTCACCTCATATTTCATATATTTTTTCCCCTGTTTCCCCAATTTTACCACACCACCCCCAAAAAAGTCAAGCAGCGGCAAGCTGCCGCCCCCGATTCGCTGTTTGTCCGTTTGAGTTGAACATTCTATTCCGCAATATGACGGTGCGGCAT
>ONYV01000218.1 GCA_900322105.1 uncultured Eubacteriales bacterium
TCTGACCGTGAACGATTAAATTTGAAAAATGTAAGGAGATCACATCATGTTGTTTGGATTTTTCACTCCATTTTTCGGGATCATCCATAAATGTCTGAAGGCATTTTTCTCTTTCTGAGAGGTGCGCCCTCACACTCTCTCACATTTTACATCTGTCACAGCCTGCCGCACGAACAGTACCTTCGGGCGGCAGGTCTTTTTGTATTCGTGACCGACTGCCAAATGTTTCAGAATCCCGATGCAATGCGGAAAAACAAAAGATCACCGCCGCAGAAAATAGAACAAAATAATCTCGGATGGATAACGGAAGTTTGTCAGATTTTCCCTCGGTTTCATGCTTTACTTTTGACATGGTTTTGGTGTATGATAGTGGGGTAGGAATAGAATGAATTTCATTGTTTTTTTGAATTGAAAAAAGGAGGAATTTTATTATGGAAACGCCAAGCAAAAAGAGTTCCTTTCCGACAGAGACCCCGAATACTGCCGATCAGACCCGACCGACCGATACAGAACCGAAAAAGGAAACTGTTTCTTTGAATAAAGATACATCCAAAGCTCCGTCAGAAACCGCCGAAAGCGAAAAAGCAGCAGACGCAAAGGCTGCAAAAGCAGAAAAGAAACCCGAACCCGAAAAAGAGACCCCTGAGGCAAAGGAAGAAACGAAAGCAGAAGCAGCTCCCGAAAAAGCCGTTTCCCTGACCAAAGAAACGGATGCCAAACAGGAAAATGCGGCATCAAAAACGGAAAAGAGCCCGGAGGAAACGAAAACGGAAGAAACGGATGCAAAAAGCAGCGCTGCTGAACCAACAGGCACAGCAGCAGAAGCTGCCAAAGAAGAAAATGCGGAAGAAGAAGGAGACGGCGTGATCTTTGCCGAAGCGCAGAAGAATCAAAGCAAATCCCATATCAAGACGCACGGCAAAAAACGCTCACGTACAGCCGTTATTGCGATCGTCGCTTCCATCGCAGCGATCGCCGCAGTCGGCGGACTGTTCGCATGGAGACTGAACCGCAGCGGGGTAGAAACCTTTGCCGAAAACTCCGAACAGACTTCTCCCGACATTTCCGTTGTATCCAAAGTGCCCGAGGATGCCGCCGATACTTCCGACCCCTCCGAAGAAGAGCTTGACCTTGAAACCATCGACACCACAAACATCCTCTTTGGCGAGAACGTCACGGTAGAGGGCGTCAGCTTAGCAGGAAAATCACTGTCACAGGCATATGACGCCATGCAGGAAAGACTGGTACAGATCAGAGAACCGATCTCGATCACCGTTGTGTGTGACGGCAAAAGCCTTACCCTGACGCAGAACGATTTCAATTATGATACCAACATCGCTTCCGTACTGGTGCAGGCGTACCATTACAGCAGAGGTGAGCTGAACGCTCCGACCGTAGAAAGCAGCTTTGACGGCAAAACGACCGATTTCAAAGTAGAGTCAACGATCAACACAGAATCCGTTGACGCTGCGATTGAAAAGACTGCCGATTTCTATGACGTTCAGCCGGTCAATGCGCACGTAACCAAGTTCAACCCGAACGCCACGCAGAAATTTGAATATGCGGACGGCGCAGACGGTTTCCTTGTCGACCATGATGATCTTGCCCGGAAGATCAAAGCGATCCTTGCTTCAGGCGACAAGAAAGGTTCTGTCTCGATTGCGACCCACCAGACGCCTTTTAAGATCACCTTGGCGGATATCAAGGCAAACACACGTCTGATCGCTTCTCACAGCACCACCGCCAGCAACGTCTATAATTCCGTATATAATATGGAGCTTGCCATCAAAGCCGCTAACGGTACAGTCGTTATGCCGGGTGAGAAATTCTCTTTCAATGCCATGACGGGCGACACCACCAACGGCAACGAGCATTACTATGAAAACGGCATCACAGGCGCATATCTGCCCTCAACTGCTTATTCACAGGGCAAAGTCGTTCAGGAATACGGCGGCGGTATCTGTCAGGCTTCCACCACCATGTATCTGTGCGCTGTCAAAGCCAACATGGAGATCACCGACCGCTATGCGCATATGTACGCTTCTTCTTATGCGCCCTACGGACTGGACGCAACGGTTGACTACGGCAACCTTGATATGAGCTTTATCAACCCCACAGAATACCCTGTCTATATTGCGACCTATGTCTATGACTATAACGGAGACGGTCTTGACGAGCTTTGTGTGGAGATGTACGGTCCTTTGTCAGAGGAATATGACGAGATCGTACCTGTCGGCTGGGTCACTTATGCAGGCGACAGCGGCTTCTCCGCAAGAGGCGCGAAGGTCTTCTTCAAGAACGGTCAGGAAGTCAAAAGAGAAAATCTTCCCAGCGGTTCTTACGACTATCACTATGAAAACTACTACACTGTCATCAACTATATGCCAAGCGATATCAGCTACGGTCCTTCCGCTTCCGCTACATGGTCATCTCCCACCGTCTACTCCCCCTATGGCGTAGGCGATAACGGTCCTGTTGCCTACGGTACGGCGGAAGACGTCCTCAAAAAGGCAAGAAAGACCCGATAAAGCAAAAACCGAATATCCCAAAACATACCGCTGCCATTCTGTCGGAAACTCCTGACAGAATGGCACACGGATTTTTGAATCCGACAAAACCCCTGCGCCGCCTTGTCAGCTGCCAAGCGGCAGCGCAGACTTTGTGCGGTATTGCCTGAATGATCGCTGCGAAAGAACAACCCTTTCGCCTGTCAGTTCTTTGGAAAGGAAGATTAGTTTCATGGGTAATCCCGAAAAGAATGGTAAGAACGTCAACCGTAACGAACAGAAAGATCCCGAGACCGTTGTATTCAATACGTCATCGGTTGTTTTTGAAGAAGAACCTGTTGCACCGCTGATCCAGCCGAAGAAAAGCAAAGCACCGCTGATCGCTGCCGTTTCCTGCGCTGCCGTATTGTGTATCGGAGCAGCAGCAGCCATCATCGCCGTCAATGCAAACCGCCCGAACGTCACACCCGTTGCCGCCGCAGAATCCGCCTATACCGACTCCGCAGCGCCTGCAGCGGACGGCGGCAATCAAACAGAATCCGCCGTATCTAAAGGCGGTCACAACATCACCGAAAATCCCTTTGAACAGCCTTCAGGCAGTACAAAAACCTCCGAAGCATCCGCAAAACAGAGCAAAACGCAGGAAAGCTCCCAAAAGGATAATTTCTTCGGTGATAACGTCACCGTCATGGGCATGAATCTGAAAGGGCTTACCCTTTCGGAAGCCTTTGATAAACTGCAAGGCTCTGTCCTCAGCATGAGAAAGCCTGTCAGCATCACCATACAATGTGAAGATGAAACCATCCGCCTGACGGAAAACGACTTCACCTTTAACTCCGACCTGTCAGACGTTCTGCTGGACGCTTACCGCTACAGCCGTAAGGAACAGCCTCTGCCCTCTTATGAAGTCTCTCTCAAAAATGACGTGACAGACTATGTTGTATCCTGCTGGATGGATGAAAAGTCGGTCAATGAGGTCATCAACAACGTCAAAAAGCAGCTCAACGATGAGCCTGTCAATGCTCATGTCGTATCCTTTGACCCGAACGCGACCGAAAAATTTACCTATGCTGACGGTCATGACGGCATGACCGTCGATCAGAAAGAGCTGGAAGAAAA
>ONYV01000113.1 GCA_900322105.1 uncultured Eubacteriales bacterium
TAACCCATGGCTGAAGCCAAATCCACAAACTTTACCTGACCGCCCCAGAGTCTTTTGGTCTTTGTTTCAAACGATCCGTCCGTTCTGACAAAGCATTTTGGCGTCAGCTCAGCCTTGACCGTAAAATCCGCAGCAACATTGATCTTTTCTATGATACGGCACTGTCCGTCTCTGACGGACACGGTGCCGCTGAAACAGTACTGATAATTACTAACGCTTGAATACAGCGGCTGATCCATATCGCAGTAGATATCATACAAAAACAATCCGTCAACGTTCTGATTAAAGACAATGTCAAAATTCAGGACGTACAGGGAATCCGATTCGCTTTCAACATACCGCTGATAGAAAGTATTGATCGAGTCGATCTGAACGGAACTGTCGACAGGCAGACTGCCGATCGGCTGTGAAAGATCTCCTCCCAGATATTCGCCAACGCCATCCATGAAATAAACACAGCTGAAATCATCTTTTCTGTTGGAATAGACAGCAACGAACGGTTCTTTAACATCTGACTCCAGTCTTGTGATATGGTTGTTGTTCTCGTCGTACCAGTAGCTGTGAGTGATCACAGGCGCATGGATCCTCTGACTATCCCTGCCCGATGTTCCTTGGTTTTGAAACACAAACACCATGACAACGGCTGTCAGCAGCAACAGCGCACAAACCGCTGCGATCCATATGCCCTTTTTTTGTTTTGACATTTTCAAAGCGGTATTGTTTTCTTTCGGCAGGCTGTTTTCTTCCTGCTCTTTTTCCGACGATACGGGCATGATATCAGAAAAGAACGTATCGGAAGCCTGCCGCTTTTGTTTTTTTAGATATTCCTGAAGCGCAAAGCCGCACTCAGGGCAATAGATCACAAAGTCACAGACAGATGCGCCGCACCCCGGACAGAATAATTCATTCATAGTGCATCACCCGAAAATCGTGTTCGGATCAAAATGCCGCAGACAATCTGCTGACAATATCCCTGATCCATTATCGGATTAACGACTTTCCGTCCATTTCTTCCGGCTGAGAAAGTCCCAAAAGCTGGAGCATTGTCGGAGCGATATCTGCAAGGCGTCCGCCGTCACGCAGAACACAGGGGTGATTGACCACGCAGAACGGCACAAGATTTGTGGTATGAGCCGTAAAGGGTGAACCGTCCTCTTCGATCATCTTATCAGCGTTGCCGTGATCGGCTGTGATAAGCGCAATACCGTCCATGTTGACGATCGCATCCACTACCTGTCCGACACAATCATCCACTGCTTCCACTGCTTTGACTGCCGCATCAAAAACACCTGTGTGTCCTACCATGTCGCAGTTAGCAAAGTTCAGAATGATGACGTCATACTTGCCGCTCTCGATCCTCTCCACTGCGTTCTTTGTCACCTCGTAAGCGCTCATTTCGGGCTGGAGGTCGTAAGTGGCGACCTTCGGAGACGGGATCAGGCATCTGTCCTCTCCTTCGGAAACTTTTTCAACGCCGCCGTTGAAGAAGAAGGTGACATGAGCATATTTTTCTGTTTCTGCAATTCTGAGCTGTGTCAGACCCTTTGAAGAAATGTATTCACCGAAGGTGTTGACCAAAGACTGCGGTTTGAAAGCAATCTCTACGTTCGGCATGGTAGCGTCATACTGCGTCATGCAGACGTAATTCAGCGGGAAGAAGCCGTTCCTGCGCTCAAAGCCGCTGAAATCGGGATCGACAAAGGAACGTGTGATCTCTCTGGCTCTGTCGGGACGGAAGTTGCAGAAGATAACGGAATCGCCTGCTTTGATGGTCGCATTCTCTGCGCACACGATCGGAACGACAAATTCATCCGTTACACCGTTTGCATAGGAATCCGCAACTGCCTGTACAGGATCGTCTGCTTTGACGCCTTCGCCGTAAACAAGAGCTGCATATGCTTTTTCTACTCTGTCCCAGTTGGTGTCACGATCCATTGCATAGTAACGTCCTGAGATCGTTGCGATCTTGCCAACGCCGATCTCCTCTAACTTCGCTTTTGCTTCCGCCATATAATCCTTTGCGCTCGATGGCGGAACGTCACGACCGTCAAGGAATGCGTGCAGATATACGTTCTTGACGCCGAGCTTCTTTGCCATTTCGATGATGCCGTAAATATGTGTGATATGGCTGTGTACGCCGCCCGGTGACAGCAGTCCCATCACGTGCAGCGCCTTGCCGTCCTCTGCGGCATTGTTCATGGCTTTGACAAGCACCTCGTTGTCATATACAGTACCTTCCTTGATCGCCTTGCTGATCCTTGTCAGTTCCTGATAGACCACTCTGCCTGCGCCCATATTGGTATGACCGACTTCACTGTTGCCCATCTGTCCGTCAGGCAGACCAACATCCATTCCTGATGCGGCGATCAGTGTGGTCGGATTGGTTGAAAAGATCTTTTCCATGTTCGGCTTATTGGCTTCACGAATGGCGTTGCCGAAATTCGTACCGATGCCAAAGCCGTCAAGGATCATCAGAATTAAAGGTTTTTTCATTGTGCTTCTCCTTTGCTTCACTTTATCTTAAATAGTTCTTCTGTTCGTATGCTTCCCACTTAATAACAGGTTCTCCCTCTGATCTGATCGGATAATTGCCCGAAGGATCGACTTCGCCTAATTCCGCTCTTACCCTTACCACAAGCTTTTCACATTTGCCTGTCCTGAGATCTATCCTGAGACCGCATAGATCAGTTAATGGTGTGGAGTCAACGGTTGGAATATCCAGCCAGTATGTCAGGTAAAAATCCGGATTTGCAAAATACAGGTAATCGCCAAATACTGTCATTGTGCCGGAATAGGAATGATAATTCATGAAACCGGCAGACAACTCTTTTTCCTCGCCCCCGTCAAGCGGCACACAAACAAGAGGATAGCCGCTTGCAGTTTCGTGCCTGAATTCACCCTTTACATAATACAGCATACCGGAAGCGGAATCAATGTAATAATTATTGCACATACCGCTTGTTACCTTTACAGGATCTCCGCCGTTAATCCCCACCTGATAAAGATAGCTGTCCGTTCCGATGTAATACAGCTTATCATTTATTACATTCAGCATACCTGCCGATTTCATCGCTGTTTTGGGGTCTTCATACTTTTCTGCGTTCTGCTTGAGACTGACAAGAAGCTGCTTATCACTTCCGTCCGTTCTCATCTTATAAATACCTGTTTTTGAAGCGTCGATCCTTTCGCCTTCCTCAGGGGCATACATATATCCTGCGTCATAGTAATAAATGTATCCGCCGTCAGATGTGAGTGCTGACGCACGGACATCGTCAAGAACGCCGAACTTACTGCCGTCTTTTGCAAAATAGAACACATCAAATGCGATCGGCATAGAGACCGTGTAGCTTTCAACATCCGGTACATAGGGATAGTATATATTTCCGTCACCACCGTCGGCTAAGTCCTGATTTACGGTCAAAACACTGCCGGTGATCAGAGTGGGATCGTTGTTATACTCACTTAACAGATCACTGTTCTGATACTTCTCTTTGATAACAGAAACAACTTTATCGTCATCACATTGATACAGAACATCATATTTCGGATCATTCAGATCGGATATATTCCATCTGCGGATCTCTCCGGCATCGAGAAACGATGAATATATATTGGTTCCTTCTACAACACTGCCAAGAGATGCCCGTACGCTCACCGGCACATGCACATCTTCTTTTCCGCTGTTTTCATTTCCGCTGCTTTCAAATTTATAGCAGTCAATCAATGAGAAGGTATCGTTGTCACCGATACTGTAAAGCGCACTGCCGGAATTATATATATTCTTTCCGCTGACAGAATATATATTCGTTTTCTGAGTTGTATTCGTTTTCCGGTCCGAAATATCGGCTTTGGTACTGCCGCATCCGCAAGCACAGCAAACAAGCATTGCCCATGCACAGATAATAGAAATCGCTCTTTTTTTCACTGATACTCCCCTTTTTTAACAAAGGAGCCGACAACACCACTGGGATATATCGGCTTCCTTTCTTTCTTTATACGATTGTGTTATCAGCCGTTGCTGGCAGCTTCGAGCAGTACGCCGAAGTCAGCAGCCTTGAGGGATGCGCCGCCGATCAGACCGCCGTCAACATCGGGCTGAGCAACCAGTTCTGCGGCATTCTTCGGGTTCATCGAACCGCCGTACTGGATCGTAACAGCGTCCGCTGTTTCCTGACCATAGAGCTTTGCAAGTGTTGCGCGGATAAATGCGCAAACTTCCTGCGCCTGCTCTGCCGTTGCTGTTTTGCCTGTGCCGATCGCCCATACAGGCTCATAAGCGATCACTGTCTTTTTGACATCCTCTGCGGATACATCATAGAGATCCAGCTTGATCTGGCGCGCGATCACTTCTTCGGTGATGTTGCACTCACGCTCCCAGAGAAGCTCACCGACGCATACGATGGGCTTGAGCCCTGCTGCAAGAGCTGCCTTTGTTCTCTTGTTGACGGTTTCGTCTGTTTCACCGAAATACTGTCTTCTCTCGCTGTGACCGATTATAACATACTCTACGCCTATCTCTGTAAGCATGTCAGCGCTGATCTCGCCTGTGAATGCGCCGCTCTTCTCAAAGTGTACGTTTTCTGCGCCTACCTTGATGTTTGTGCCCTTTGTAAGCTCTACTGCTGTTTCAAGGTTTGTAAAAGGTACGCATATAACAACGCCGCATGTAGCCTTTTCAGCTATAGGCTTAAGCTCCTCGATAAGAGCCTTTGCTTCGGGACGAGTCTTGTTCATTTTCCAGTTGCCTGCGATGATAGCCTGTCTTAATTCCTTGTTCATTTTAATTATCTCCTTTTTTAATAGTAATCAGAAAGGGATGAGGCATTGCCCCACCCCTTCAGCCTCAGAATAATTGTATTTTATGATATGCTGATAACCGATAATTATTACTTATCGTCGAGGCAAGCGATACCCGGAAGTACCTTACCCTCGAGGAATTCGAGAGAAGCGCCGCCGCCTGTTGAGATATGAGTCATTCTGTCTGCATAGCCGA
>ONYV01000175.1 GCA_900322105.1 uncultured Eubacteriales bacterium
TGCACTGTCCGCCATTTTGGTAGGAGAATAATTTGCTTTTTCCGCAAGCCACGCAGGGTCGTCACCGTCCACCCATGCGATCACAAAGTCGATGGGTAACTGCGCCTGCTCTGTTTTTTTTGCCATATGTCAGCACCGTTCCTTGATCGTGTTGTAGGTTCTCTCACAGTTATGATCGTCACAGAGGTCAAAAAATGCATCTGCACGGCGAAGATAAGTATCGGGATTATGAAAATGCTCACTGATCGCTTTTTCCAGCTCCGTCAGCACATCCTCCTGTGTATAGCATACCCTTCCGAACCCGTCTTTTTCATAACTGAAATAGCCTTCCGCATATTGTCCCCTGCGAAAGTCATCATAATCGAACTGATAATACATCAGCCGCTTTTTCATATACGCAAAGTCCATAGCGATGCTCGAAAAGTCCGTAATCAGATAGGCGGACTCTTTGAGCAGCGTCTGAACGTCATATTCAGGCCATGCGGCAGGGATAATGCGTTTTGAGTGTATCTCAAAGCGGCTCAGAAACCGCTGCATATCCCGGTGAGGATAAAAGATCAGCGTCAGATCATTGTCCTGCAGGAGCTTATCTAACCT
Organism: uncultured Eubacteriales bacterium; assembly: GCA_900322105.1. Taxonomy (GTDB): domain Bacteria; phylum Bacillota; class Clostridia; order Oscillospirales; family Acutalibacteraceae; genus UBA1213. Next base: position 598 of record ONYV01000175.1, read on the forward strand.
GCGGCTTTTCAAAAAGCTGTTCCATGAACGAAAATAGGTCGTATTGCAGAAATCCGACACATCCTCGATCTCTTTGGACGCAGAAGTGGGCGCAGCGATCCAGCTTCTCCATGTCGGCATCAAAAGGATCTGTTTCGGCTTGACGGTAAAATGTTGGAGATTGTCAAAACGGCAAAGTCCTGTTTTGATGATCGAGCCTTCGGGATAGCCGAATTTTTCACAAAGGAAACGGTATTCCCGTTCGGTAGACGTGACGAACAGTTTCATTTTGGTATTTTCATAATGCAGCCAGTCCATATCGTCCTTGATGATGCCGTGCTGTAAAAAAACTCTGGTATTTTTCAGCAGTCCGCGGACTTCAAGCGCATAACAGACGGCGGCATTCGGCTTTCCGCCTTTTTGGGAGCTGATGTTGACCTTTGCGGCAAGATACAGCACCCAATGCCGCAAAGAGCCGTAGTGTACGGTCTTGCCAAGGCAGGCGACACGCTCATGATCGGGAGAACGTTTGCTGATGGCATAAACGGCGTCCTGTTCGGGATGCGCTTCACAGAGGAATCGGAAGAACCAATAGCCGTTGTCCCTTGCCTCGTTTTTGTTATCGCAGACAAGCCACAGTTCCCGTCTGAAAAGACGGTAAACAAGGGAGATCGGCAAAGCGATCAAAAACAGAAAAATATGACCGATATCACCAATACGCACCCTTTGCAGTTTTTGGAAAAAGGTTTCTTTCATACAGATACATCCTCATCAGAGTACATCGGGCAGGCGTTTTCTCAGGCGGTTGTAGTTAAACACGCCTAAAACGATCACCAGCACGAATTCACAGATAAAGATCAGATTTTCAAGATCGGGACGGTAATACCCTTCAAAGAACCACTGATTATAGATCAGCGCTTTGCGGTAGCCGTTGCAGAAGTAAGTCATGGGGTTGAACATCAGCACTTTTTTGATGATCTCATTTTTGATATGATAAGAGTCAAAGCAAACGCCGGAGATCCAGAAAAGTCCTGACATAATGGTGGCGATAAAGCTCTCGAAGTCCTTGCTGAAAGCGCTCATCGGCGCCAAAGACCATGTCAGCGCCCAGAAGAACATAAACATCATGCCTGCATAGCCGATCAGCTGTAAATTATAGACATTCGGCATAAATCCTGCGCAGACAAGATAGATGTAGGCGATCACAAACAGCAGGATGTGGATATAGAATTTGGAAAGAGTCGTATAGGTGGTGATTGCGGACACAGGAAAAGAGATCTTGTTGACAAACTGTCGGTTGTCACGAATGCACTTTGACCCTCTTGACACACAGTCACTCATAAAGCACCACGGCAGAAATCCTGCCATAGCGAACACAAAAAACGGGATGGTATCATACACAGGACCTCTCGGACCGCCGTTCATTCCAATAGTAAAGGCGAACCAATAGACAAACAACTGAAACAGCGGCTTCATCACCGCCCAGAAAGGACCGATCACAGCGCCCTTGTAGGTTTTGATCAGGTCGTTCTTAGCCAGCATAAAGATTTGCTTGCCAAAGCCCTTATGTTCCTTCGGGATCTGAGTAATGCCGTCGATGATCCTGCGGAACAGACTTTTTTTTGCTCCGCTGATATTGACCTGTGTATTCATATCTCGTCCTCCTTAGTCGGTGTCACGGTATGTTCAATGACCTTTTGTCTGACGTTTTCAATACGCTGCGCTGCTGAAAAGCCGTTTTCTTTTTCCTGTTTTTTCAGACGGTGCAGAAAGAAAGGAAGCTGTAAAACACCTGCAATTGTTCCGAAGCCGTAAGCGCAGTGCAGCAAAAAGAAGATGCACGGCAGCAGCAGCATGGTGGGGTTTTTCTGTTTCGCAGAGAAAAAAGCCGCAAGGCTCATCATCAGATCGGCAAGCAGGTAAGCGCCGAACACCACGCAAAACGGAAACGCCATCCACATATGTCCTGTGATAAAAGCGCTGACAAAAAGCAGCAGCGAACATAGCAGCGTGATAACGAAAAAAAACGGCACAAAGTGGTAAGTTTGCAAGCACTGATAGCAGACCCCAAGCGTCAGCCCGATCCATTTTCCGTTGCCAAATTTCTGCTGCATCATAGAGGAAATCGTTCCTCTGATATATTGGTAAGAAATGATATCGCTGCCCTGACAGATCTTGTATCCTGCCTGACGGATGCGAAAGTGGAGTTCGTTGTCTTCTGTTCTGCCGAGATCCTCGTGGAAGCCTCCGACTTTTGCAAAGACTTCTCTTCTGTAAGCGCCGTGAAATACAGAGCTGACATATTGTTTTTCATGGCTTTCTCTGCGGTAAGAAGCGATCGAGCTGCCGAACATAGAGCTTTCGGCAAGCAGCAGTGTTTCTTTCATTGGTGTTGATGCATCGAGTTTATTTGGTCTTGCGCCGCCGCAGACATTCTCGCCGCTTTCGATCAGTTTCATATTGGAAAGAATAAAATCATCAGGAATCTCCGCATGAGCGTCCAGACGGATGATAACGTCACCGACCGCATTTTCGATCGCCACATTCCACCCTGCCGCCTGACTCTTTTTCGGGTTATCCAGCATCCGAACCGAAAGATACTCACTTTGATGCAAAGCCGCAAATTCCTCAAACAACGCTCTTGTCCCATCGGTAGACGCGCTGTCCACAAAGATCAGTTCGGTATTTTGTTTCGGATAGTTCTGCCCCAGAACCTGAGACAACAACCTTGAAAGGTTTTTTTCCTCGTTATACGCGATCATACAAAGTGAAACCGTCACCTTCACCATTCCCATCTTATTATTCTGTATTATTATAGATTCTAATCTTTCCTTTGTCAACAAATTCCATTCATTTTCGGAATCATCACCACGAACCGCCCCTTTCCCCCACATTTATTATTCAAAATATCATTGTGCAGAGCCTGCGCTCCCCTGTGGGGAATCATCGGTATTCTTTCTTCGTATCGCCGTCGCAGGCTATAAAAGCCTGCTTTGGGCTTACTTTCTCATGTCATGGAACTTCT
>ONYV01000116.1 GCA_900322105.1 uncultured Eubacteriales bacterium
AGAGACGTCCTTGGCAAATTCGTCATCCAGCTCGGGAAGTTCTTTCTTCTTGATCTCATGGAGCTTGATCTCAAACTGTACTGCTTTGCCCTTGAGTTCCTCTGCCTGATAATCCTCAGGGAAAGTCACGTCGATGGTGAATTCTTCGCCTGTCTTATGACCGATCACCTGATCTTCAAAGCCGGGGATAAAAGAATTGCTGCCAAGCGTCAGGCTGTAGTTTTCTGCTGTACCGCCTTCAAATGCTTTACCGTCTAAGATACCCTTGAAGTCGATCACAGCGACATCACCGTTTTCGGCTGCTCTGTCCTCGACCGTCACAAGGCGGCTGTTTCTTTCGAGGACCTTCTTGACTTCTTCTTCTACATCTTCATCTGTCACTTCAACAGACTTCGGCGCATACTCAATGCCCTTGTAGTTTTCGATCGTGACCTCAGGCTCTACGGTAACGACTGCTTTGAGTGTTACGCCGTCCTTGCCTGCTTTTTCAACATCAAGGTCGATATGATCCTTTACAAGCGTCAGCTCTGCTTCCTTTGCCGCGTCGGTGATCGCCTGCGGATAGAGATCTTTGAGAGCATCATCATAGAACACGCCTTCGCCGTATTCTCTTTCGATGATGGAGCGGGGCGCCTTGCCCTTTCTGAATCCGGGGATGGTGATCTTCTTTACCTCTCTTTTATAAACGGCGTTTACCGCTTTCATAAAGGTATCGCCGTCAATTTCAATGACCAGCTCGTAGCGGTTGGTTTCCACTTTGTTTGATGAAATAAGTTTCATTTTGGTATTCCTCCATATTTTCTGAAAAATCAATAGGTATTATAGCACACATTCAGCAGATTATCAAGTTGGAAAGCACATTTTTTCAGGATTTTCTGAAAATTGGCAACATTTGCCAATTTTTGTGCTCAGATACCGCTGTTTTCTTCTATGCTGTGAGCTTTTTCGACAGGATCGATATACAGCGGACAAAATCCTAAATGATCGCAGGCGATGAGCTGAAAGCGAATACCGTATTTTTCACCGTTGAACGCCCGTTTCGCAGCGCTGCCGCCGTGTATGTGACCATAGTAGCACCGTTTGATGCCGTATTCCTTCAGCACACTGAGGATCTCTTCACATTCCATGCCGTTGTATATCGGCGGATAGTGCAGAAACACCACAGGCTCATACCCTGCCTTTACCGCAGGCTCGATGGACATCCTCAGTCTTCCCACTTCACGGTTGAGTATCAGCATATCCGCGTCCGTTTCAGCGTCATAGAACCATCCTCTTGAACCGCACACGGCAGTGCCGTCACATACATAATAATTATTATGCAGCACAAATAAACTCCCAAAGCCTTTTTCTTCCAGATACTTGTCCATTTTGGCTTTGGTCGACCACCAGTAGTCGTGATTGCCTTTCAGCAGCAGTTTTTTGCCGTTCAGCTCTTCTAAAAAGCGAAAGTCCTTTTCCGTTTCCGTCAGCTTCATCGCCCATGAGATATCGCCGCCGATCACGACTGTATCATGAGGCGTGACCAGCCGCTGCCACTGCTGACGGATGCGTTCGGTATAATTGCTCCATCCGCTGAAAACATCCATCGGCTTATCCGTGCCGAAAGACAGATGCAGATCTGCGATCGCATAAAGAGCCATGCGCTCTTCCTCAGCCGATGGACAGACTGCTCAGAACAGTCTGCGGCATTTCTTCCTTTTTGCATTCCAATGTAAAGCGTACCTTGGCATCTTTCAGCATTGCAAGCGGCGCAGGTACGGTTGTCTTTGTCACGGCAGACAGCGCGTCTACCATCGCAAATTCATCTTCGGGCAGCGCTTCATCACTGACAGCCTCCAGCACGCTCCTTGCAAACTTATAGGGACTTGCGGTAGAAGCAATCACGGCAGGCGTGGTGTCTTTCGTTTCTGCCACATACTGCTGATATACATTGACAGCAACGGCTGTGTGGGTATCGCAGAGATAGTTTTCTTCTCGATACATTTCGCTGATGGTCTTCTGTGTATTCTCATCATCGCAGAAACCGCCGTAGAAGAGTTCGTCAAGCTTTGCTTTCACGTCATCGTCAACGGTATATTTTCCGTTTTCGGAAAGCTCCTTCATCCATCCTGCCACCTTTTCTGCATTGCCGTCTGTCAGGTGATAGAGCAGTCTTTCCAGGTTGCTGGACACAAGAATATCCATAGAAGGTGAGATCGTGGTATAGAAAGTTCTCTGTTTATCGTAAGTACCTGTTTGGATGAAGTCTGTCAGGACATTGTTCGCATTGGAAGCGCAGATGAACTTTTTGATCGGCAGACCCATGCGCATTGCATAGTAAGACGCAAGGATATTGCCGAAGTTGCCTGTGGGGACAACGACATTGATCGGATCACCCATTGCGATCTTGCCTTCGTTCACCATATCGCAGTACGCAGAGAAATAATAGACTACCTGCGGCAGCAGTCTGCCCCAGTTGATGGAATTTGCGCTGGAGAACATCATATTGTTCTCTGCGAGTTTATCCTTGATCTCTGCATCGGTAAAAATCTTCTTCACGCCTGTCTGGGCATCGTCAAAGTTGCCCTCGATCGCCACGACACTGACATTATTGCCCTGCTGTGTCGCCATCTGACGCTTCTGCATCGGGCTGACACCGTTCACGGGATAGAATACCATGATCTTTGTGCCTTCCACATCCTTAAATCCTTCAAGAGCTGCCTTACCTGTGTCGCCGCTGGTCGCAACGAGAATGACGGCTTCCTTGCCTGCGAAAGTCTTTTTGACAGATTTCGTCAGCAGGTGCGGCAGAATTTGCAGCGCCATATCCTTAAATGCGCAGGTTGGACCGTGCCACAGCTCCAGCACGGACATTTTTGTATCGCCGCTTTCGATATAGGAGATCGGCGCAGGATTATCCGAACCGAATTTTTCTGCGGTATAGGCAGCGTCTACGCTCTCGCTGATCTCTTCCGCAGTAAAGTCACCGAGGAAATCAGAAAAGATCTTTTTTGCTCTGCCTCTGTAATCCGTCTTTGTAAGCGCCTTGATATCCTCTGCTGTATACTGCGGCAGAGACTGAGGAACAAAAAGACCTCCTTCCGCAGAGATACCTTGTGCGATCGCCTGTGATGCGCTTACGACCGTATTGTTGTTTCTTGTGCTGTTGTAATTCATACCATTTCCTTCTTTCTGTTGATTGCTTCCGAAGATACGGGTGCGGTCTCATATCTTTGGAAAAAGCGCAGGGCGTTGTGAAAGAATATATCCTGAAGCAGCGCCTCGCTGTAATTGTGGTGCAAGAACATTTCATAAAGCGTCGGCATGGATGCAATGCCCTGCATATCCGACGGAATATCGCAGCCGTCAAAATCACTGCCGATTGCCAGTGTCTCTTCTCCGCCCCAGGACAGAAAATGCTCTGCGTTTCTTATTATATCGTACATTTTCGCATTTGTCGACTGTTTATGAAGAAAATCCCGACAAAAATTCAGTCCGACGATACCGCCCTTTTGTTGAATGATCGAAAACTGCTCGTCCGTCAGGTTTCTTTTGTGGGGACAGACAGCCTTTGCATTGGAATGTGTTGCCAAAAACGGTCTTGTGGAATACTGCGCCACATCATAGAACAGTCTTTCGCTCGCATGGGAGATGTCAGCGGCTATATCTGCCTGCTCCATCGCTTTGAGCGCCTGCTTTCCGAAATCCGTCAGTCCGCCTGCGTTATCTACTCCCACGCCGTCGCCTAACTCGTTTCTGCCGTTCCATGTCAGCGTCATAATACGCACGCCTGCCTTTTGGAGTATCCCGATCCTTTCCAGTTCACCTGCCAGCACTGCGCCGCCCTCTACCGTCAGCACGACCGCCTTTTCCTGATGATCCGCAGCATCCTGCATCTCATCAAATGTTACACACTGCCGCATCCCTGACCCTGCAAGCTGTTCCCTGAGCTTATCAAGACAGCCTTCAAACAATCTGACAGCCGATTCCCCGCGGTATTCGTCAGGGATCCACACCGCCATACATTGCAGATACGGAGCGATATTCTTTGTCTTATCATATGAAATATGATAATGATCCTCAAAAAAACTGCCGTTTTCGGTATATGCACGGTACAGCGTGTCACAGTGCAAGTCAAACAGCTTCATCATGACCCTCTCCTTTTTTCAGAATGCGTTTTCAATATGATGAACGTCCACCACCTGATCTGCCGCATCGTTCAGCCGCACTTCCACAATATCCATTCTGACAGGCAGTTCGTAAGGATGGGACGCTAAATAGTCCTCTGCGGCTTTTGTCAATTTATCTTCCTTGTGCTTGTCAACCGCATCCGCAGGCTGCTCCCTTGTTTTCGGTGTCCGTGTCTTGACTTCCACGATCAGCAGCAGGCTGTCATTTTTGGCGATGATGTCGATCTCTCCTGCTTTACAGCGATAGTTTCTTTCGATGATCGTGTAACCCTTTTTCCGCAGCATCTTCGCAGCTGTTTCTTCTCCAAGATCTCCGATGATCTTTTTTCGGGTACGATGCGGTTTTTCATCAGGCGACAGCAGCTTTTTCAAAAATGACTTTCGATGTATGTCGCTCGCTCCGTATTTCAGTATCATTTCCTGATGCAGCTTTGTTCCATATCCCTTATGCTTTTCAAATTGATATTCGGGATATTGCTTTGCAAGCTCCAGCATCAGCCTGTCCCTGCTGACCTTTGCCAGTATGGACGCTGCGGCAATCGACTGGCTCACTCCGTCACCCTTGACGATGGTTTTGTGCGGCACGGATAGTTCGGGTGCTTTATTGCCGTCGATCAGCACGATATCGGGGCTGACCTTCAGCCCTTCTACGGCACGCTTCATTGTATTCATCGTCGCCTGCAGGATATTCACTCTTTCGATCTCCTCTACACTTCCCCACTCGATCGCATAGGCAAGTGCTTTTTCCCTGATGATATCAAAC
>ONYV01000336.1 GCA_900322105.1 uncultured Eubacteriales bacterium
TAAGTGACGCCCTTCGATCGGAGCCAAAGGCGAACGCTGAAAGGTTTCGGGAACTTATGCAGAGCAGTGGCGCTAAGCCGCAAGGCGGTCTTTGTGCGGTGTTGCCTTAATTTTGTTCTTTCGCTGTTTCGTAAAGATATCTTGCAACACCGTCTTCATCGCTTCTGCCGATCACAAGATCAGCTTCCCTGCGTACTGCTTCTACCGCATCGCCCACAGCAATACCGTAATCGGCATTTTTCAGCATTTCCAGATCATTCAGATTATCCCCGAACGCCACCACTCTGTCTGCACCCAACAGTTCTTTCAGTTTTTTTACACCGTTTGCCTTGGTAGCTTTGCTGCTGAATACTTCCAGAAAGTACATATCAGAGTAGTTGTCGCTGTACAAAGTCGCCTTTGCGCCTGTGAGTTTGCTGATCTCCGAACAGATCGGGTACAGGCGTTCATAGGTGTCGACCATGGTAAAATAGATCACCTTATCTTCATCGCTGACCGTTATATCGGGGATCTGACGAAAGCTCTTATAATCGTTATTCTTCCTTGCCTCAAAGAAATTCCGTTCCACGTCATTGGAGAGTTTTTCAAATTCCACATTGATGCCGCAGTCGCTGTCGAATTTATAGACAAACGACATTCTGTCATAGCTTTTCAGAATACGGATGATCTCCAATGACACACGGGTATCCATCGGCACACAGTCGATATACTGCCGTCGGCTGTGATCGTACATCAGCACGCCGTTCAGGTGTATGCTGGGAATGCGGATATCAAGCTGTTCCAAATAGCCGATCGCAGACTGACTTCTGGCTGTTGCGACCGTAAACAGCATTCCCTTTTCGATCAGACCCCTTATCAGTTGTTCGGAACAGGGAGTGAGCTTTGCCTGTCGGTTCAGCAGAGTTCCGTCCAGATCGCTGACGTATAGCGTTTTCATTACAAGCTCCTTTCACAGACGAAAAAAGAAACGCTCTGCGCTTTGTTATGCCGAAACACAAAAGCGTCCTTTTGTCCTGTATGCTGAGGTTTTCCGCACAAAGAGTGCCTGATCTCTTAATGCGGATCGCCGTTACTGTTCTAAGCTGTCCTGCGGAAGATAATAATAGGAAATATCGGCAAATTCAAGCACGGTGCTGCCTTCAAAGGCTTTCAGCGAAAACGTACCTTTCTTTTCTTCACCGTCCCTCATATACAAAACACCTTTCCCTTCGGGCTGACCGTTTTTGAAGCTGCCTGTATAACGGTGGTCGGAATACAGCATTGTGCCGCTGCCATCAGGAACGCCGTTTTTCAATCGACCCGAATAGATTCCCGATACATCGGAGGATGTGATGATCTTTTCGATCACATACTCAGGCGCAGTGCGGTATTTTTCGTAGGCTGTGCCTGCAAGCTCAGGACATTCAGGCAGTTCGGGCAGTTCCTTGAAAAATACTTTCATCGCTTTTTCAGGGTTGTCACTGCGGAAAATTCCCTCGAACTGTTTTTCGGTATATTCGCTGAAGGTACAGCCCATTCCGTTTTTCAGCGTAAAGACGGAGCGGCGTATCACCTTCCGTTTTTCGATCTCGTTGATCCTTCCGCTGCGTTTTCCGTTTTCAAAGTGACCGACATATTTTGCGATCCCGTTTTCATACAGAATGCCGCAGCCGTGACGAAGGTCGTTTTGCCACATTCCTTGGTACAGCATCACGTTTCCTTCATAAGCGACACCATAGCCGTTTCTTTTTCCTTTGACAAAAGTTCCCTGATAGCAGACAGTTCCGTTTTCTATCAGCTTGCCTTCTCCGTGATAAAGACGATCGGAAAACTCTCCTTCATAGACTTTCTGTCCGCTGCGGTACTCGATCCCTCTGCCGCTGCGCTGTCCGTTTTTCCATTCTCCGCAGTATACAAGGTGCTTTTGACCGTCATATTCGTTGAATACGCCAGTCGGCTCGCCGTCAACAAATCTTCCCTCAGCGTATCCGCCGTTTTCATTGTAAAGCCGGCCTGTTCCGTTGTAGGTTCCGCCTATATAGCTGCCGACATAGATCACTCTGCCGTTTCTGTCAGTAAGTGTGCATTTACCGTGCGCAGCACCAGCGCGGAACTGACCGCTCAGTGTACCGCCGTCTGCAAGGAAAAGGGTGCCCTCACCATGATAACGGTCGTTTTTCCACTGGCCTCTGTAAAG
>ONYV01000117.1 GCA_900322105.1 uncultured Eubacteriales bacterium
CCTGCGTGAGATCAACGAAAACGTCCCCGAAGGACTTGAAGAGATCACACTGCGCGCTATGCGGAAAACACCTACCCAGCGTTATCAGAGCGCCAGAGAAATGCTTGATGCCATCGAAACGTTCCGCAAGAACCCCTCTGCCCGCTTCAATTACAGCTATTATGTGGACGGCGCGCCTACCAGATATGTGGAAACATCGCCTGCTGTGCAGAAGTCCGCTGAATCGTATCAGGATGATTTCAACGTTTTAGAAGAAGAGCTTGCCTCATCCCGTTCCAAGACGATCATAAAATGGGTGACGATCCTTGCCAGTATCCTTGTTTTAGCAGCGTTTATCTTTTTCTTTGTCCTCATTGTACAGAATATCGCCAGACAGAGTGATGTGGAAACGGTGGATGTGCCGAACTTTGTCGGTATGAACATTGATGAGATCAAGAACAACAAGAACTATAAGTTTGAGTTCCGTATTGTCGATACCAATCAGGGTACTACGCCGAACGCCGTTACTGCGCAGGATCCCGAATCAGGCACCAAAAAGATCAAGGAAAACGCTGTCATCAAGCTGACAGTCTATACCAACAAGAAAAAGGTGGAAGTGCCGAAAGTCAAAAACTACATGGAAGAAAAAGCCATTGAAAAGCTCAAAGACAAGGGCTTTACTTCTCAAGATGTTCAAAAGGTCTACAGCTCAGAAGTGGCAGCCGGTTATGTGATAGATTGCTCACCGCAGGAGGGTACCGACCAGTATCCCGATACAACGCTGACGCTGATCGTCAGTGCAGGACCTGCGCCCGAACAGATCGAGATCCCCAGCGTGGACGGTCTTTCTTTCGACAGAGCAAAGGCAAATCTTGAGGCTCTCGGCTTCAAGACCGAAAAGGCAATGGTCGCCAGCGCGGAAGAACCCGGCACAGTGATCGGCACTGATCCGCTTCCGGGCAATAAGCTCACCAAGAGAAAGATCACGATCCAGGTCAGCGACGGCAGCAAGATCAGAAAGGCGATCGACTATAAAGTCGGACTGCCCGAAGAAGAATATGCAGAAGTTACTGTCAAGGTGCTGCTCAACACCAACGCAGGCAATACCACGATCTATGACAGAACGGTCATTCCTGCTGAGGGCGATGTGATCGTGACGATCGAGCCGGACGGCGCAGTCAATAACGAGAAGCGGCTCACCGTTATGGTGGACGGCGCAAAGTGGGAAACGGCTGTTTTGAACTTTGAAACACAGGCTGTTTCTGTGACCAACGCTACGGCAAAATCAAACTACCGCATCAAGCAGCCCAGCTACCTCGATCAGAAGATCGCCGCATATGACGAACTTAACTATTATGCCAATACGTTGGACTACTCTGCGATCACAGACAAAGAACTGCTCAAGAGCGCTCAGAGGGATGTCAGCAATATCGTGATGGAATACGGCGATTATAACGACAAGACCAAGGAATACTCCGGCAGCTTCTTTGAAGCAAAATCTCCCGCAGAGATCACGGAACTGCTCGATCAGGCGAAGAATGAACTTGATATGACGATCGCTTATCATGTGGAACGTCAGAAAGAACTGCCTGATGAGCCTTCCGAGGAAGAAAGCTCCGAGGAAAGCTCCGAGGAAAGTTCGGAAGAATCGTCAGAGGAATCTTCAGAAGCTACCGACACTTCGGGAGAAGAGTCTGTTTATGATCCTTACGCCGGCGACACCAGCGAAGGCGAATCTCAGGAGTAAACCAATATGATGAACTGCTTAACAGGTTTAATTGTTAAGGCAATCAGCGGCTTCTACTATGTTGAAGCCGCTGACGTGCTTTATGAATGTAAAGCGAGAGGCAACTTTCGCAAAAAAGGGATCGCGCCTGCTGTCGGTGACAGAGCGGAGATCCTTGTCATCAATGAGGATGAAAAAACGGCGTCTCTTGAAAAAATACTGCCGCGCAAAAACAGCCTGATACGTCCGCCGCTTGCCAATTTAGACAGGCTGTTTATCGTATCCAGTCTGTCAGAGCCTGCTCCGAATACGCTCATTATCGACAAGATCACGGCGGTGGCGGTGGAAAAGAACATTGAGCCGATTATCGTCTTTACAAAATCCGACTTGGCAGACGCTGAACCGCTGCTTGCAATCTATCGTCAGGCAGGCATTACAGCGTTTTCCTACAGCATCCATTCTCCGCAGGACAGAGAAACACTGCTGTCCCTTCTGAACGGAAAAATATCTGCCTTTACGGGAAATACAGGTGTCGGAAAATCCTCTCTGCTCAATTCGCTGTTTCCTGAACTGTCGATCGAAACGGCGGAGATCAGCCGTAAGCTTGGCAGAGGACGGCACACGACCCGTCACAGTGAGCTGTATAAGGTCGGCGGCGGTTATGCTGCCGATACACCGGGATTTTCGTCAGTGGACATTGAGCGGTATGAAGTGATCATGACGGATGAATTGGCGGATTGTTTCCCTGAGTTCGGGGAATACCTGACACAGTGTCGGTTCAGTACGTGCTCGCATACCTGCGAAAAAGGATGCGCTGTGCTGAACGCAGTGAAAGAAGGGAAGATCCCACTGTCAAGGCATAACAGCTATAAAGCGATGTATGAAGAAGTCAAGAATATTCCTGAGTGGGAAATGAAGAAAAGACAATCCGGCAGCTAACGCTCAAACAGGTCAGGCGGCTGAATAAGGCTTATGGATACTCGACAGAGCATCTGCCTGATCTTTCTGCACGACGCAGGAAACGGCTGCTGTTTGATAATGAAAGGAAACGATATGAAAACAAACCGCTGTGTCATTATCGGCGCATCTCCCGACAGTAAAACAGACGACCTGAAACGCCTGATCACTTCCGATGATTTTGTGATCTGCGCAGATGGAGGCTATCTCAAGGCAAAGCAGGCAGACATAACGCCGCGGCTATTGATCGGTGATTTCGATTCCTCGATGTACCCTGATGACTGCGAATGTGATATCATTCAGCTTCCTGTACAGAAGGACGACACCGACACGATGGTGTGTGTTCGTGAGGGACTGAAAAGAGGGTATCGTGATTTTCTGCTGCTTGGCATGACAGGCGGCAGGGCGGATCATACCTTTGCAAATTACAGTACGCTGCTGTTTTTAGCAAAACACGGGGCAAAAGGAGAGATCGCTGACGGTGACTGGCGATACCGTGTCCTGCTGAATGATGTGTGCAGGATAACAGACTGTAAGGGATACCATTTTGGTATCTTTCCGTTTGGATGTGAAAGCTGTCGGGTCAGCCTGAAAGGGTTTTTGTACGAGGGAGAAAACATTCTTTTGAAGGCGGAGTTTCCAATGGGCGTGAGCAACACGATTTCATCTATGGAAGCTGAGGTGAAGACAGAGGACTGCGTGCTGATGATGTACGGTAAAACATCATAAAACGATCTGTTCCGGGGCGATTGCTCCGGAAATTTTTTTCAAAAAACAGTGTCAGGATCTGAAAAATTGTATAGTATGGTAGTGTAAGAAGCAAGCGGACAGATTTCAAACTTCGTTAAAAAGTACATGGAGGTTCTGCGAAGGAGGGAGAATGCTGTGATGAAAAAAAGACGCATCAAAAATGAAAAACTGCTCTCGTTCAGTCTGGGACTGCTTGTTTCGAGCATATTGCCTTCCTGCTGGGTGGTGGTCGTGGTGGCGGTGGTACTGATCGTCAGTTCGTTCTGCGGCAGCGGATGCCGCTGCCGCTAAAATATATCAGACAGGGGACGTTTTCGTCCCTGCTCTGAACCCTGCAGGAAAGGCTTTGACAGAACAACGTGCCGCAGTAAACGGCACGACAGCTTGAAAGGGGTTTTTGACATGAAATTCGTAGTGATCGACAGACCGAAATTCTGGGGTTTTGTTCTGAGAAGAATGTTTGGCATCAAAAAGCTGAAGGAGCAGGAGGAAACAGCGGCGCTCGTTCGCTGAGAGAACAAAGACACGGTTTGATAGTATCGTCCGTTTGTGACGCATCACTTTCGGGAGCTGACCATCATTTTGTTCGGATGCAAAACGGTGTAAAAAATTTCCAAGATTATTCATATATTTCTATGAATTGTTTGAAATATGGAGGAAAGTGTGGTATAATGTAAACCGAATAGGTGTGGGCGGTGAAAATATGCGAGAGCGGATTCAGGCTTGGGACGACAGAATGCTGATGCGAATTGCCAAAAGACATACTCCCTTAATGAACAGAATAATGATCATGATCACCTCATCGGGAAATAATGGGCTGATATGGTTTGCATTGGCAGTGCCGATGCTGCTGATGAACCGATGGAGGCTGATGGGCTTTACCGTGTTGGCAGCGATGGGGATCGCAACGCTGACAGGTGAGATCACGATCAAACATATCGTAAAAAGAGTTCGCCCCTGCAACAAGGCGTTTGATGAGTATCTGCTCATTGAAAATCCGCCGCATTACTCTTTCCCTTCCGGACACACCACCGCATCCTTTGCGGTAGCGGCGGTCATCATGATCATGTGTCCCACCATTTATACGCCTGTGGTGCTGTATGCCGCCATGATCTCTCTTTCAAGACTCTATCTTCTGGTACATTATCCGACAGACGTCCTTGCAGGTATCGTGATCGGCACGGTATGCGGTCTTGTTTCTATTCCGATCGCCCAGTTTATTCCGCTTTTCAGTATACAGTTTTGAAAAAACGAACGCTCTGTTTTTTGAACAGGGCGTTTTTTCGTCTTGATATGGCTTTGACGATGATCGTTTAAGACACAGCAATATGGTTTAACGTTGTAAAATTATTCCACAATTCGACCTGTTCGGGTCGAATTTTTTTGTTTTTGGGCGGATAGGTGAAGGAGGTGACAAGAATGGAAGCATCAGTCATCAGTGCGCTGAT
>ONYV01000052.1 GCA_900322105.1 uncultured Eubacteriales bacterium
TACCTTGGCATAGTCAATGAACTCCTCCATTTCGCTTTCCTTCTCCTCAGTAATGTTACCAGGAGTAGGATCGTTGCCATTCTTCACCTCATAGCGTTTTGCTTTCAACGCCATGTTACAGAAACGATTTTCAAGATAACTTATCTCCGTAGGTCCGAAAGAGTTATTAGAGGTAGTAAATATGACTGCTTCTGTCCAGTAATCTTTATCGGGATTTCGCTTATGCTCCATAAGGCGGAAGAGAATGCCCTCGCCGTTCTTCCTGATGCCAGCCTGTCCTATGTAAGCGATGTTTTCCCCTGTGTCATCGGAAATACCAAAAAGGAAATATACACCGCTCCATTTCAGATCTTCACGGTTTTTGCATTTTTCTATTTCGGTACGAGGTATCTTATACGCAACGCCTGTCCAGTTGGCAAGAGTGCATTTGATACGTCCGCTTGCATCTCCGTCCATCAGAAAAAGGTTAATATTCTTTCCTCTTGCCATTTTTATCACTCCAAACAAGGTATAGCTTTACACTAATTATAAAACGTATTTGTTGTGAAAGTCAATTGATAAAATGTTTTTCAAAAAAGTAAAAAGCCACTCATCATAACGATGAATGGCTTAAAATTTGTTATTTACGTGTCCGTTACCGTTTGAGATCCACCGTATTTCAGGCAAACCCAAAACGACAAAACCCGCATAAACACTGTCTTTCCGATAACCGCCGAAAGGCTGTGATTATCTCTTTGAGAACTGCGGAGCACGACGAGCAGCTTTGAGACCGTACTTCTTTCTTTCCTTCATACGAGGGTCACGGGTCAGGAAGCCTGCCTTCTTGAGCTTGGGACGAAGGTTTTCGTTGTCATACTGGAGCAGCGCACGGGAAATACCGTGGCGGATCGCACCTGCCTGACCTGTTACGCCGCCG
Source organism: uncultured Eubacteriales bacterium (assembly GCA_900322105.1). GTDB lineage: Bacteria > Bacillota > Clostridia > Oscillospirales > Acutalibacteraceae > UBA1213. Next base: position 917 of record ONYV01000052.1, read on the forward strand.
CCTGCGACCTTGCAGACAACGTCAAATGCAGCTTCTGTGCCTGTGAGAGCAAGAGGCTGACGAACGATGAGCTTGAGTGTTTCAAGACCGAAATAATCGTCAATATCTCTGTCATTGATGGTGACCTTGCCTGTACCTTTGTAAAGTCTTACTCTGGCAACAGAGCTTTTTCTTCTGCCGGTACCGTAAAAATAGGGTGTCTTATCGTACATAATGAAATGCCTCCTCTCTTATTATTCCAGAACGATGGGCTGCTGAGCCTGATGCTTGTGTTCGCTGCCCTGATAAGCGTGCAGTCTTGTGAGCGCCTTGCGTCCGATGGTGGTATCGGGGATCATGCCCTTAACTGCAAGCTGCAAAGCCATCTCAGGCTTTGTTCTCATCAGCTCGTCATATCTGACGGACTTCATGTGACCGATATAGCCTGTGTGATGATAGTGGAACTTCTGCTCAGCCTTTTTGCCTGTCAGAACCATTTTCTCAACGTTGGTAACGATCACGAAATCGCCGCAGTCAACATGAGGTGTGAAGGTGGGCTTATTCTTACCGCGAAGAAGATCCGCAACCTGAACAGCAAGACGACCCAGGGACTTGCCTGTTGCGTCAACAACATACCATTTGCGTTCAACTTCGCTCGGTTTTGCCATAAAAGTTGACATAGTAATTTCCTCCTGATTTCCATATAATTCTTCTCAGAAACGCATATCTCCCGATATGCTCCAAGTCACAACATAGATAATAGCACAACATCCGGCTCAAGTCAAGGCTTTTTTTGATTTTTTTAATTTATCATCCAAACTACTTTTATATTCTCTTGTTTTCTTTTATATTCTCTCGTTTTCTCACTTTCGATTTTTATCAAACGCCGTCCGATCTGTTCAGAATGTTTGCTCAGAGCCGCTGTTTGTTACTGCGCAGGATCATGCGGCAGTATTCATGCCCGATACGTTTTTTTCAGCGTCAGCATTCATCATGACAGACACACAAACAGGATATACCCTGACTTTCATGCATCCTTTTGACGGAATCTTTTCACAAATTCTTTCACAAACTGCGTTTTATCCTTATTGAATAATGCGCAGAGATGTGATATAATCAGCATATATTCTATTTGACCCTGCTACAATAAAAACGAATCGGAAGTGAAAACCTATGAGATCCACCATCTTGTCTATGCTCCAACGATCTGACAAACACCTGTCCGGAGAAATCATCAGCGAAAAATTAGGCATCACCAGAAGCGCCGTCTGGAAACACATCAAGAGTCTGAAAAATGAAGGTTATGAGATCGATTCTGTCAGGAATCGGGGCTATAAGCTCATCAGCGCGCCAAGCCTGCTAAATGAGGATCGGCTGCAAAGTCTTGTCGATACCTCACTCATCGGAAAAGAGATCAAGGTCTTGAAAACGGTCGATTCCACCAACGAAGAGATCAAGCGTCTGGCACGCAGCGGCGCTGAAAACGGGCTGGTCGTCGCTGCGGAATGTCAAAGCGCAGGAAAGGGACGTTTCAGCCGTCAGTGGAGTTCGGGAGTGGACGGCGGACTGTATTTTTCTGTCCTGCTGCGTCCTGAACTGCCGCCGTCAGATATCGCCGCCATCACCTTAGCGGTCGGATACGCTGTGTGTCTGGCGATCATCGACTACACAAAGCTCCCTGCTCAGATCAAGTGGCCGAACGACATCATCATCGGCAGAAAGAAGGTCTGCGGCATCCTGACGGAAATGGCTGCCCAGAGCGATCGGGTCGATCACCTCATCATCGGCATCGGCATCAACGTCAACAACCCATCTTTTTCGGCAGAGCTGAAAGAAAAAGCTACTTCTCTCTTTCTTGAGTCCGGCTCACGGCTGGATCGGAATGCATTTTTAGCGTGTGTGCTGAATCATCTGGATACAGCGCTGCAAAACTACTTCCTGAGCCTGTCCATTGATGGCATCGAGCATTTCAAGTCCCTTTGCGCCACCCTTGAACGTCAGGTCACGGTACAGCGCGGCGGTCAGCAGATCACAGGCACTGCCTTTGACGTTTCTCCTTCGGGTGAACTGCTCATCCGCACCGCCGAGGGTCAGGAGATCGCCGTCAATTCAGGAGAAGTCACCGTTCAGGGCATCTACTGAGCCTGAGCTTTGTCAGGACTTTGTCCGGCTTCATCCGTTTGCCATAAGTTCAAACAAAATAAGATCAGCGCACAAGAAGTGTATTTTTACCATACACTCCTTGTGCGCTTTTTCGGTTCAATATCAGACTTCCTCAGTGTGAAACGGCATACTGTCGGATGATATCAAAGTGACTGAACGGCTCGGGCTCGTCGATCTTCAGCGTGTTCATCAGCTCGGAGGTCATGTTCAGCAGCTGCGTTTTGGTCATGCTGCCCTTATACTTGGAATCCTTCACCATCAGACCGAAGGATGCCATCAGGGACACGGCAGGGATGTTTTTGTTTTCCGATTCGCTCAGCTCTTTCAGCGTAACGGATCTTGTCATCACCAGATTTTCACCCTCGGGGGATTTGTAATGCACTTCGACAAAAGCGATCTCATCGCCGCCGTTTTCTGCCATGACGCTTACATAGCGGCTCTTATGCTGCTTTTGCGCCTTGCCTCGTTTCAGCTCGATCACCGCCGCCACATTATGCTCCGACCCGATCCCGTCCGCTGCCTTTTCGGTATCGTGAAATTCCTGCTGCGTCAGCTTCCGCACGTCATACCCCAGCAGGCGGTACTCACTGACAAAGGCAGGGTTCAGCTCCACCGAGATCTTCACATCCTTTGCGATGGTGATGAGGTTCGAGATGAGCTTGTCAGAGAGGTTGTCCAGAATGTCCGCAGGATTGGAAACAAAGGTGTAGTTGCCGTTGCCGTTGCGGGCAAGGGCTTCCATCTTATTATCCTTGAAATTATTCTCGCCGTAGCCGACAATGGAAAGATAGATCCCTGTTTCTCTCTTTTTGAGAATAAACTCTTCCAGTCCGCCTTCACTGGTGATGCCGAAGTTGAAATCGCCGTCCGTAAAAATAAACACACGGTTGTTGGCGTTTTCGTCATAGGTTTCCTGCAAAAATTCATACGCATCACTCAATCCCTGACTGCCGTAGGTGCAGCCGCCGATCCCGTCAACTGCCAGAATTGCGTCCACACATTTGTCGGAATTGCTGCATTCAAGCTGCTTTACGACCGTTGTTGTCCGATCGCTGTAGGAAATGATCGACAGGGTGTCGCCTGCTTTCAGCTTGCTGATGATCGCCGCCATCGACATCTGCGTTAAGATCCACTCATCTTCCATACTGCCCGAAACGTCCACCAACAGCACTAAATTCTGACGGCAGTTTTTATTCGCCTTTTTGCCCTTGAAGCCCAAAAACAGCAGTTCCTTTTCTTTGTCCCAGGAACAAACGCCGCTTTCTGCGCTGATGGAGAACAGTTCATCATTTTTCGGCGCAGGCAGATCATACTGATAGGAATTGATGATCTCTTCTATGCGCACAAAAGAGGTGTCGATCGTCTGATGCCGTGCGATCTTGCTGCGAAGATACGTCCATGATGCCGTGTTCACATTGGCTGAAAAGATCGCCTGCGCATTGTCCAGCGGACTTTGCAGCTCGTTTTCGCGCGCAGTATGAGTTTCCGCCGTATTCATCGGTTCAAACGGCTCGGATGACGGCATAGGCTCGGGGGAAGGCATCGCCATTCCCATCGGCGCAGCGCCTGCCATCGCCGTTTCCATCGGCATTGCCGACGCACGCATCAACGGCATACATTCATCCGCTGCCAGACCGTCTTCCACTTCCTCCACAGGAGCGGTAAACGTTCTCGCCACACCCCTGCCGACAGCGTTTGCATTCTTTCCCGAAAAGAACCCCGGAGCGCCGCCGCTGAAATCAGAATTACGGTAAAATGTCCAGTTTGCCTTGTAGGGAACGGAATCATCCTTTCTGATATCCGCTTTGAAACAGCTTTTGCAGAGTTTTTTGACCTGAGCGTCACTAAAGCCCAGCTTCGTGTAAAACTCCTTCATCTCCTCAAACTGTTTTCCGTTCATACGGTAATGATCGCTTTTCTTAAACCCGAACATTGCGCTGCCTCCATTTCAACTGTATTTGAGATAATTTTACCATAATCCTCCTGGGCTGTAAATAGAATTTTATCTATCTTTTCCGTCTGAACCTCTCTGTTTTCTGACTTTTTGGTATGTATGCCGCCGTGTTCGGAGAACGTCTGAGAGCCTGATAAACATCTCAGCGCCGCATGGCACAGAGATACAACAAGTTCTGATGTTGCTAAAAAACGCAGAAAAGACAGCTGCGTCTTCTCTGCGTTTCTTGATTTTGAAATATTCGTTTTTTTCAAGCCGTTTTCTTTTTTTCACCTGACAGCAAAAAGCGCTTTTTGAAGCCTGCCTTGTCCAGCGAAAGTCCCAAAAACAGGAACAGCGCAGCGCTGGCGACAGATTGCAGCGCATTGGTCGGAATGTCGATCAATGCAGCGCCCCAGTCACCGTACAGAATCACTGCGGCAAGGTAATAACCGCCGATACAGATCACTGCGGCAGGTATCACAGCAAACATATTCCGCTTGCATACGATCGCTGTATTTCTGTGCGTAAAGGCGATCACGCTCAGCGCTTTGATGATGACCGTCGGCAAGATCCACATCGGATATCCCGACAGATAATCCGACAAACCTGCTCCAATCGCACCCGACAGCATTGCATAGGGCATTGGCAGAAGGGCGGACGCTAAATAGATCACGCCGTCACCGACATGGATATACCCCTGATGCGTCGGGATCTTGACAAAAGCCGTCAGCACATAGACCATAGCCGCAAAGATCGCCGTCAGCACCAGATAGCGCAGGTGCTCACTTCTTTTCTTTCGTTCCATCCTTTTTTCCTCCTTGATGAAGTATCGATGAAAAGCAGGTTTAATGCCTACTAATCATATATGCATTATACACCATTTAGTGTCGTTGTCAATACTTCAAACTAAAAATCAACCGTAAAACAAACGAAAGCAGTCAAAAAACGGCGTCATCCTTCGTGCCGCTGCGCTCAGAATGGTCAGAAAGCTCCGCCGCTCCATCGCTATTGCATGGATCGCTTTTTAATCGGAAACATCCGTATCACGTAAGATCGAGATCGTGTAATCGGGATAAACGCTGTTGATCTTTTCTTTGAGCTTCTCTATCAGCCCGTCAGGATCCGGCGCTTCAAAGTCGATCACCAGATCAAACCGTATGGACTTTTCCTGCATATCACAGAAAAAGCCGTGCAATTGCAGCACATATTTCTCCGTGACCGCCATTTCTGTGATCGTGCGGCGTATCTCGACGATCTCTTCGTTGAGGGTATTATGGGAATAAATACCCACCGCTGTGATGAGCACATGATTCTTTGCGGCTACGTTTTCGGCGATCTCACGGCTCACACGGTCGATCTTATCGGCTGTCCATGTGTCGGGTACGGAGATATGCACCGACGCCAGCCAGCGGTCAGGTCCGTAGTTCGTCATCACAAGGTCATAAGCGCCGATAACACCCTCTGTTTCACAAACAGTGCGCTTGACGGCAACGGAAAGCTGTGTGTCTACTCTCTCTCCAAGCAGTTTGCTGATGGTTTCACGTATCATCTCAACGCCTGCCTTGATGATGAACCCTGAGATCACAACGCCAAGATATGCTTCAAGTGAAACCCCCCACAGCAGGAAAATAACCGCCGCCACCAGCGTGGAAGCAGAGATCACCGCATCCTGCAATGCATCCGTACCTGAATTGACCAGCGCATCCGAATGCCATTTTTTGCCTGTTTTTCTGACATAAAGTCCCAGCACAATCTTCACGATGATCGCAGCGCCTACCACAATAAAGGTAACGTAAGTATATTTCGGCGTTTCGGGATGGACGATATTTTTGATCGACTCAATCAGAGAGGTAAAGCCTGCGTAGAGGATGATTACCGAGATCACCGCCGCCGCAATATTTTCATACCTGCCGTGACCGAAAGGGTGCGCCTTGTCCGCAGGTCTGCCTGCTAACTTTGCCCCGATCACCGTGATGATCGACGAAAGCGCATCACTCATGTTGTTGACGGCATCCAGCACGATGGCGATCGAACCCGAAAGCATTCCCACTGCCGCTTTGAATCCTGCCAAAAGCGCATTAGCGACAATGCCGATCACTCCTGTTCTGACGATCACCTTTTCTCTGTTTAGCTCTGCCATATCTGTTCCTCCACTCATGTCTGAAAATAAGGCGGCAAGCTGCCGCTCCCAATTGGGGAATCATTGGTGTTCTCTCTTCGCACCGCCGTCGCAGGCTGAAAGCCTGCTTTGGGCTGCGGCAAGCTGCCGCTCCCAATTTAGGGAATCACTGGTATTCTTCCTTCGTACCGCCGTCGCAGTCTGAAAGCCTGCTTTGGGCTGCGGCAAGCTGCCGCTCCCAATTTAGGGAATCACTGGTATTCTTCCTTCGTAC
>ONYV01000120.1 GCA_900322105.1 uncultured Eubacteriales bacterium
AGCTACCTTGTATATATTTCCTAATTTAATTAATCCGCTCTCATCAGTAGCAATTAATCCATTCTCTTCAAGCCATTTTAGCGAAGATGCATCTTGTTCACGATAATCTGATATATACACATCTTCATGAAAAAGCAAATCAAATAAATTCTTATAACTTTTTCCTTCTTCATAAATACGTTTCACAAAAGAAAGCATACATTGATCTGAAAAAAGAGCAAATTTGAAATACTCAAAGGCTTTTCCTTTTCCGTATAGATACTTATTTTCAACAAGGCTCGGAATATCTTTGAATTTTTTAGAATCCTGCATAAACTCTAACAATTCAAAATCTATTTCACCGTCTTCTACATACAATGTAAACTGTCTTAAGACGCTTTCAAGCTGGCTGCAAATAATAATGCACTTTTCCAAATATGTGGTTTCCTTGCTTGGCAGTGAAATTCTCATCTCAGGGCAATTGAATTCTTCCTGCAAATACTTGGTAAAAAACCATTCTAAAACATCTTCAAATCGGATATTATTCTGACTTAAAAAAACATAGTATGCATGCATTTGCATTTGAGCTAATGCATTAGAAAAACGAAAAGCATGATTAACATGATATACTCTTGTCGACTTAGATTGCATCGTGCACTCAAATACACCAGATTCAGATTCTTTAGCAACATGCAAACATCTCATTTGAGGATAATCAGCAAAATCAAAAAGAAAATGAAAATTATTCAATATACTTGGATAATCTAATGTCTCGAGCAGCCAATTCTCACTATAAATGAATTCATACTTTTGTCCGTGTACTTTTACAGATAAGTCCTCTTTTTGGCTTGATGAAAAACTCAGTTTTGTCTCAAATGAAATGGGAACACTATTTTCAAAAAGATCTTTACTTAACTTTTTGCTTTTTCGTTTAGCTTCTGATAGCCTTCTATCAGAACATCGGTTTCTTTTGATGTTAGTTCAAGGATCATGACCTCGGCATCCAGACAGTCCGCATCTGACTCCAGCGCCTTTTGTGCAAATTCCAGCTTCTTCTTTTTGGTTTTTGCTGATTCTGCAAGTTCCAGATAGTCATCAGCGGTTTCGGCATTCTCCGGAGTTGTTTCTTTGAACGTAAGATTTGCATTATGCTGCTGAATGAATTGCTCGATCAGCGCATTCATCTCTTCTTCCGATTGATAATCCTTGTCTTCTAAATATTTGTTCAGTTCCTTGAACAGTTTTTCACTTTCCTTGCTCATACTGATATCCATCCTTTTACACTCAGATATTTTAGGTTTGTGCTTTTGTTAGGGGGATAATGTAACGATATTTCGGCTAAGGCTTTGTGCGGTGTTGCCTTAGCTGTCAGTTTATTTCAGGATGGCTTCTAACTCATCCGCAGCGGCTTCTGCGTCCGGATTCAGAACGGACTCGATCCTGCCGTTGTCACAGGCGGCGGAGGATGCTGCATCGATCGGGAGTCTGCCAAGGATCTTCAGACCGTATTCATTGGCGACTGTTTCGAGCTTGCTTTCACCAAAGGGATAGTGCTTTTTGCCGCAGTCGGGGCAGACATAGCAGCTCATGTTTTCGATGATGCCTAAGATCGGGACATCCATCATCTGCGCCATTTTGACGGCTTTTCCGACGATCATTGAAACCAGATCCTGCGGAGAAGTCACAACGATAATGCCCGAAAGCGGAATGGACTGGAACACTGTCAGCGGCACATCACCTGTTCCGGGAGGCATATCGACAAACATATAGTCCACGTCATTCCAAAATACCTCTGTCCAGAACTGCTTGACAGTTCCTGCAAGGATTGGACCTCTCCAGATCACAGGGTCAGTCTCATTTTCGAGTAGGAGGTTGACGGACATGATATCAATGCCCGAATGGGTTGTGATGGGGATGATGCCTTTGTCCGAGCCCATTGCTTTTTCGTGAATGCCGAACGCCTTGGGAATCGAAGGTCCTGTGATGTCTGCGTCTAAGATAGCGGTATGATAACCTCTGCGGCTGAACATCACTGCCATCAGAGAGGTGACGGTGGATTTTCCGACGCCGCCTTTTCCGCTGACAACGCCGATCACCTTCTTGACGGAACTGTATGGATTGAGCTTTTCCGTCATATCCTGTGCTTCCTGTCTGGAAGAACAGGCAGCGCCGCAGGAACTGCAGTCATGTGTACATTCTTCTGCCATAGTGTCATTACTCCTTTTTTTATCATTATTATTTTACACTAATATACCTATATTACAACAGCTTTGCGCTGCTGTCAATCGGCTGATTCGTCAATTGTATTTTCTTCATTATTGCTGTCTTACGTTTTATTTTCGGGACTTGTCACAGCGCTGCTGTCGGCGTTTTCCTGCATAGCGTCAGAAACGGCCGCATTTTCAATTTCACTGCGGTCAAGCTCATATCCGCTGAGGAAAGTGTAGGGGATGCCGTAGCCCAGCACGACTGCTGCGATCTGCGCAGCCTCAGGACGGGCGCTGAGAACATCGTGGAAAGGAAGCCCGCTGATGACGGTCGACAATATCACATACAGCGCAGGCAGCACCATGACGATCAGTGTCGCAGGCGAGAAACGCACCATCTGCCTGCCATCTCCGACTCTTGTAGCATAAAACAGCAGCAAGCCGAACAGCAAAAAGATCAGCGACAGCAGCAAAGTGTGTGCCGTGAAATTTTGCGCAAAGGAATCGTGTATCATGCCTGTAAAAAAGGATGCGCATACCATGAAGGCAGTCACCAAAAATGCAGAGAACAGCAAATTCATTCTGTCTTTTTTCTTTCTGTTCATTATTATTATCCTCCGGGTTTCAATTATTCCTTTTCTTTTGATATCGGATCGTCAGGCTTTTTTCTTAGCCGCCAGACAGATCCATCCTTTATCTTCATACTGTCGAATGACCTCAAGCGACTCAGGCAGCGCAGAAAGAACATCGTCCAGCCGTGTGTCGATGATGCCGCTCATGATATAAACGGTGTTTTCGTCCATAAAATGTTCAATATCGCCTGACAGCATGATGATGGCATCCGCTACGATATTGGCGGTGATAATGTCATAGGTTCCTTCTGCTTTTTCGGTCAGATTGCCGTGAATGCCCGTGTAGCGGTCGGAAACATGGTTGCGAGCGGCGTTTTCAACAGAAGCCTTGACCGCTAACTCGTCAATGTCGATGCCTGTTGCGCTTTCAGCGCCCAGCAGCAGCGCCGCAACGGAAAGAATGCCGCTGCCGCATCCGACATCCAGCATTCTTGCGCCGGAAAAGGTAAACTCTTCCAGCGCTTCCAGACATAGCCTTGTTGTTTCATGAGTGCCTGTGCCGAAAGCAAGTCCCGGCTCTAAATTCAGCACGATACGTCCCTGCGGATCGTAATCATCTCTCCATACGGGACGGATGAGCAGCTTTTTGCCGATATTGATCGGGTGAAAATACTTCTTCCAGTTTTCAAGACAGCCCTCCACATCGCAGGTGTCGGAGCGGATCTGATATTCGATCTTTTCCGCATCCAGTCGTTCTTTGAGGAAAGAGAGCGCTTCATTCGGATTGTCTTCAGGACTGATATAGATATGTATCTTTCCTTTGGTTCTGTCCTGCCTGAGCAGTTCTTCGTCGATCAGGTCGATCTTAGCGATCTCCATCACTTCTTCTTCCAACATGGAGTAGTCTTCAATATAGATACCGTAAGGAACTGTCATTTGCGCAATATTTCCTGCGGTATCAATGTCTTTGGTGTTGACCTCCACCACAATTTCTGTCCAGTCCATATCTCAGTGATTTCCTTTCTTTCTGTTATTTGCATAATGCTGTTGTTTCAGCATACAAAGCGTCTTTTGAACGCTTCCTATCCATTATAAAGCAATTAAGCATTAAAAACAACTATAAATTTATTTTGCGTTCAGCGCAATATCCCTGACGACTTTGGACGCGATGATCAGCCCGACAGCAGACGGCACAAACGAGATGCTGGCAGGGATCACCTTGCCTGTTTCGGCATCTTTTTGGAGAACGAGCGGTTTTTTTGGTTCTTCTTTGGAATAGACCACCGTCAGATGAGGGATACCTCTTGCTTTGAGTTCTTTTCTCATGACTCTTGCCAGCGGACAGACCGAGGTTTTGTAGATATCGGTGATCTCAAACTGCGCAGGGTCGAGTTTATTGCCTGCACCCATAGAAGAAATGATCGGTGTTCCTGACTGATAAGCCCGAACAGCGAGGTCGATCTTAGCGCTGACGGTGTCCACAGCGTCTACGATATAGTCGTAAGACGCAAAATCAAATTGAGATGCCGTTTCGGGGGTATAGAACATCGGGTAGATATTGACGCAGATATCGGGGTTGATATCCTTTGCCCGTTCAGCGGCAACCTCTGTTTTTTGTCTGCCGATGGTAGAAGTCAGTGCGATGATTTGTCGGTTGATGTTAGAAACGCTGACAACATCCCGATCGATCAGATCGAGTGTGCCAACGCCGCAGCGTGCCAGTGCTTCCGAAACATAACCCCCCACACCTCCGACACCGAAAACAGCGATCCTCGAATGCCGCAGTTTCTCCATTGCCTGAACACCAAGCAGCATTTCTGTTCTTGAAAACCTTTCGTCCATTTTGATTCCTCCTTTTCTAATTTCTACATATTATTATACCCCATCTCCTCCTATCTGTAAATCCCACATACGCAGAGCCTGCGGCGGGCGCAGAGCCTGCGGCGGCAAGCTGCCGCCCCCCTGTGGGGAATCATTGGTATTCTCTCTTCGCATCGCCGTCGCAAGCCGAAAGGCTTGCTTTGGGCTTACATTTACAGACCTGATGCTTTATTGCAAAACGGTACGTCTTTGTGGTTAGAACATTTCTTTGTTACTTTGTTTTTTACGGTTGACACATCGGTAGTATATGGAGTAAAATAAATAATATTATTAGTTATCGTATCAAAATATGGATTGAAAGTAAGGCGCTGTTTTTATGAAGAGCTATTTGAGAAGAACGTGGGCTGAGGTAGATATAGACGCATTGAAGCATAATTTTGATGAGATCAGGGCATCGGTCGATCCGAAAGCAAAGATCATCTGTGTGATAAAAGCGGACGCTTATGGTCACGGAGCGGTTTTTCTTGGCAAGCTCTATGAAAAAATGGGCGCAGATGGTTTTGCGGTATCGAATATTGAGGAAGCGATGCAGCTGCGGGAAAACGGGATCCGTCTGCCTGTGCTGATACTGGGCTTTACGCCGTCAAGCCTTGCAAAGGAATTGGCGGAGAACGATATCAGTCAGGCGGTCTTTTCGGAGGAATATGCCAAAGAACTGTCTGAACAGGCACTTCGTCAGAATGTACAGGTCAAGATCCATCTCAAGGTAGATACGGGTATGAGCCGTATCGGGTTTATGTATCAGGATATCGAAAGAGACAGGGATTCTGTCAGACAGATGAAGCAGGTCTGTCATATGCCGCATCTGATCACCGAGGGGATCTTTACACACTTTGCCATGTCGGATGAAGCAAAAGAAGGGCAGGAAATGACGGAGCATCAATTTGCGTGTTTCTCCCATGCGGTCGAGAGCCTGAAAAAAGAAGGGTGTCATTTTTCGGTGATCCATTGTTCCAACAGCGGCGCTATCATAGATTATAAAAATGTAAGAATGGACGGTGTTCGGGCAGGAATTATTCTGTATGGTCTGTCTCCATCGGAAAAGCTGAAAGGTCGGCTGGATCTTCGTCCTGTGATGACGATCAAAAGTGTGGTGGCAATGGTCAAGACAGTGGAAGCGGGAACGCCTGTCAGCTATGGCAGTACCTTTGTTGCGGAAAAGCCCATGAAGATCGCAACAGTACCCATCGGCTATGCAGACGGTTACAGCAGAAGTCTTGGCAACAGGGCGTTTATGACGATCCACGGAAAAAAAGCGCCGATCATCGGCAGAGTTTGTATGGATCAGCTGATGCTGGATGTCACAGATATTGAAGAAGTCAGGTCAGGGGATGAAGTAACGGTCATCGGTGACGGCAGTGACGGAAGTCTGACGTTTGACGATATTGCCGCACTGACAGGAACGATCAACTATGAAGTGGTCTGTCTGGTCGGCAAGAGAGTGCCGAGAGTGTATATACATCACGGAAAGAATGTCGGCATCATGGACAGCCTGAGAACGAATCCGCATGAATCATGACCGCGCAGCGATACAGTGCGTCTGATCTTTGCGTGATAGCATCATATAGTCATATCCGAACAGAAAAACGGCGGACGCTGCTGTATTTGTGGGGCGTTTGTCAGTCACATACAGATATCATGTGCAGAAAAACGTATCAATATGGTACAGCCATATAGGTCAGAGAACGCAGGAGGAGTGAGAGAATGAAACTATTGGTCATTGACGGGAACAGTATACTGAACCGTTCATTTTTCGGCATCAAGCTGTTGACAACAAAAAACGGACAATATACAAATGCGATCTACGGTTTCCTGACAACGCTGCTGAAATTGGTTTCGGAGAGCGAACCTGACGCAGCGGCAGTGGCGTTTGATCTGAAAGCGCCGACGTTTCGTCACAAGGCATATGACGGTTACAAAGCGAACCGTAAGGGAATGCCGCAGGAGTTAGCATCTCAATTGCAGCCGCTCAAAGATCTGTTAAATCTGCTGGGATATCCCATTGTGACGTGCGAAGGGTACGAAGCGGACGATATTCTCGGCACTCTGGCAAGGTGCTGTACCGAACAGGATGTGCAGTGCATGATCGCAACAGGCGACCGTGACAGTCTGCAATTGGTTTCACCTACGGTCACGGTGCGGATCGCATCTACCAAAATGGGCAAGCCGGAAGTGACGCTGTATGATGAAGATAAGATCAAAGAAACTTACGGTGTCAGCCCGAAACAGCTCATCGACATCAAGGCGATCCAAGGCGACACTTCCGACTGTATCCCCGGTGTTGCAGGTATCGGACCGAAGGGCG
>ONYV01000125.1 GCA_900322105.1 uncultured Eubacteriales bacterium
CCTCTTTTGGAATGTAAGTTACTTGATTTGATAATAACACACAGCAGCAGAAAACGAAAACGGATGCCGACAGATATTCCGAGATCATAATGCGGACGCTTTCGTCAGGAACGGGTCTTTTTGCTGCTGACAAAATACAATGGTTGTTTGTCTTGGAAATACATTCAAAATCTACTATATATTATAGTATATTTCAACTCACATTGTCAATATTAACAGTGCAAAAAAATAAGGTTCTGTTTTACAGAACCTTTGTGATGAGTGAGCTTGAACAAACTTCCTCGGAAACTTCCGAAGCACCGTTTTACTTCTCCGATTCCCGAGGAAGTCTGATAAAGGATATGTATCAATAACTCCAGAGGTTATTGTAGCCTGTGATGAAAGCGTCACCGAAGCAGATCTCATAGAAGCCGTCATAGTCGTTGTCTTTGTAGTCGTCGATCGCTTTTTTGATGACGTCCTTTGTCAGCACACGGAAAGGAACGTCCATGACGCTTGGCAGGGTAAGACCTGCATGAAGGCGCATAGCATAGTCGATCATCGCATAAGAGATCCATTCATAGCTGTGAGCAACCAGCATTTCGATGCTGCCGCTCTGAGCAAGATCCATGTCTTCGGTAGAGCCGCCTGTTCCGACGATCTTTACAGCAGAACCTGCCTGAACGGTCGCGGAGATGGTGTCGTTGAGCGCATTGTCGTCAAACACGAAAATATAATTGATCTGCGGATCGGAAGTCAGGGCGGACTTGATCTTGTTTGCCAGACCGTTGCCAAGCTCGATGGAAGATCCGCTGATAATGGTGCAGCTTCCTTCATCGGAAGAAACATACTTTTCAAATTCCTTTTTGAAGCCGGTGAAGATGGTAGGCGCTAACACGGAATCTGTGCAGCTGACGATCAGAGCGTGGAGCTTACCCTGTGTTTTGACGATGCCCCAGTCCGCCATCAGTTCGCCTGCGTTTTCAAAGGGGATCGGAACGGTATAATCAACAAAGCTGTCGGGATGTTCCGTACCTCTGCTGCCCGAAGAGATCACTTCAATGCCGTGAGCCTGCGCTGTTTCGATGTAAGAAGAAACGGTATCTTTTTTGATGTCGCCCGAAAGCAGGATCATATCGCTTTTTTTGGTCACAGCGTCTGAAAGACCGTCATTGATCTTGGAGACTGTGCCGTCAGTTTCGGGGATGAGGATGCTTTTGAAGCCGATACGGTCTGCGCCGCGCTCGAAGTTGCGGTTCAGAAGCTTGTGATAGGACGAAGCGGAATTTTTGGAGACCAGAGAGACTGTCAGATCCTTGGAGCAGTCTCTGCCGATGATATTGTCTTCCTTTGCGGTAAATTTCGGGATGCTTTGAGCAGCGGTGATCTTTTTGTTCAGTTCGTCAAGCTGCGTTTGGGTGATCTTGGGCTTGCTTTCGTCCATGCTGACCTCTATTGATTCCTCAGAGACCTGTGGGCGGCTTTGCTCAGAGCTTTGCGCGGAAGGGGTGTCCGAGGCTTTGGCGGACGGGGAGCTGTCCTTCTTGCCGCAGGCAGACAAAACCGCCGCGGATGCAGTCAACGTCAGGATCAGCGCCAAAGAAATCAGTTTTTTCATAGTAGTATCTCTCCAGTTTTTCAATTCTTTGCAATTGTGACAAATTTGATTTTTACACGTTCATGGTAATTATACTTCTAAGAGTATCGGGTGTCAATAACCAAAAAGAGCAAGGATCTGTAAAAAAAACGTAAATTTTCGGTCAGTTTTCATCAGACTTTCTCGGAAACTTCCGAAGCACCGTCTTACTCGTTTCTTTTGCACCGGGCTTTGTGTCTCTCCCTTGCATTACACCAAGCAGTGCTGCACTCGAGACGCTTTTTTCGGCACAAAATATCCTGCGTAATACGGCACTTCTCCGGTTCCCGAGGAAGTCTATTGATTCACAAAAACGAAACAGGATATGGCGACAGGAGGGCTTTGAAATGGAGATCAGAACAGATCTTGCAATGGAAGCGGCGGCAGGCAGCAGGGGACAAAACACGCAGGGGGTGAGGATAGAAAAATATGACAGGGCAGGCATGAGCATGACATCTGTTGAGATACTGACAGAGGAAGCCGCAAACCGACTGAAAAAACCGATCGGAAGGTATGTGACGGCGGAGGAACTTCATCTGACGGCAAATTTCAGGGACAGTCGGGAGCATACCGAAGGACTTGCGGAAGAAATACGCCGTATGCTGCCCGAAAGCGGCACCGTTTTGGTGGCAGGACTTGGCAATCGGGAGATCACCGCCGATGCGCTCGGACCGAAAAGCATTTCTTACATTTTGGCAACAAGACATTTTCAGGGTGAGTTAGCCAAAAGCACGGGACTTGACCGTCTGAGAAGTGTGGCGGCGGTGGCGACAGGCGTATTGGGACAAACAGGGCTGGAAGCGACCGAACTGATATGCAGTATCGTCAGATCGATCCGACCATGCGCCCTGATCGCCATTGACGCTTTGGCGGCAAGAAGCGCTTCTCGTCTTGGCAATACCGTACAGATCGGCAATTCGGGCATTGCGCCGGGTTCGGGCGTTGGCAACCACCGTATGGCGCTGAATGAAGAAACGCTGGGACTGCCTGTGATCGGGATCGGCGTACCGACCGTTGTAGATGCGGCAGCTCTTGCGTATGATCTGCTGCAGCCGCATGAGGCTTTGTCGGAAAAGACGCTGGAAGAGCGTCTGGGAAAGAACAGGGCGCTGACGGTGACGCCCGGCAATATTGATGTGCTGACAGACAGAGCCGCAAAGCTCGTGGGAATGGCGGTCAACTGTGCGCTGCATTCGTCCTTTGACTTCGATACCCTGGCAGCGCTTACGTCATGACGGATTAGAATAATCAAAGAGAAAAAGACATACTATGTATAAAGAAAAGCAGATCGGCTGTGTCCGAAAAAGGAGTGGCTGTATGAAGCAGAGGAAACCGATGATCGTAAAATGGTGCGTCAGGATTGGAGCGGCGCTGCTGTCGGGACTTGGCGTATTTTGTGTGGCAGTGCGGCTTTCGGGAGTGGAGCTTCGTCCGAGCATTCAGCTTGCTGCGGCAGAACTTGCCATGCCGACGGGAAATGCAGCATACAGCCGCTTTGAAAAACTCGAACCCGATATACAGACGCAGGCGGAACAGGTAAGTGTTCCGAAAACAGAAAAGAGATCGGAAGAAAGCCGCCCTGACGAAAAGAACACAGCGCAGACTTCCTCTGACAAACAGACAGCGCAGGAAAAGAAAAGCGGCAAAGAAAACGACAAGAGCGGCAGTAATACCTTTGAAGCGCATGACGCGACAAAAGAGGAGATCGCTTCTTATGATAAGGAGCATGAAGGAGAAGAACAGTATCCCGTGCATGAGTTTACGGTGACGGAAGGAAACTGCTGCTTTGAAGACGTGCAGGTCAAAAATACCGCATCTGCGGAGATCGACATTCAGGAGGAACTGAAAGCGCCTTTAGGCTTCACGATCGAGAAAACGGATGAACCGCAGGTGCTGATCTATCATACCCATACCACCGAAAGCTATCTGCCGTATGACACAGGATATTTTTACGAGAGCTTTTTCCCGAGATCTACCGAACAGAGTGAAAACGTGTGCGCTGTGGGAGAAGAGATCGCAAAACAGCTCAACGCTGCGGGCATCAAAACGATCCATGATACTACCCTGCACGATTATCCCAGTTACAGCGGCGCATATGACCGCAGTCTTGAAACGATCGAAGAATATCTTCGTCAGTACCCGACCATCAAGGTGGTGTTGGATATCCACCGTGACGGCATTGGTACGGACACCGAAAAATATAAGCCTGTCTTTACTGCTGAGGGCAGACAGGGAGCGCAGATGATGGTACTGGCGGGGTATAATTATGATGATTCGGAGGAATTTGCGGATTGGGAATATAATCTGCGCTTTGCGCTGAGGATACAGCAGGCGGCGGCAAAAAGGTGTCCCGAGATGATGCGCCCTGTGAATTTTTCGGATTTTATGTATAATATGAACGTCAACACGGGTTCTCTGCTGATCGAGGTCGGAGGAGAAGCCAATACGATAGAGGAAGCAAGATTTTCGGGCTATATGATGGGAAAGGTGCTGTGTGATGTCCTCAAAGACAGCGCAGGATGAATTTTCAAAGAAATTTTAGCTCAGGGACTTTTCTAATGGTAAAAAATCTGTTATAATATAACAAGTGTGTAATTTATGATGAATGATTGTTTAATATATTCACAGTCATTTCCTTTGTTTGTTACCATAAGGCGGTGATGGGATGAGGAATCTGAAATATTATTTGCTGACATTGTTGATGGTGCTGGGATTTGTGACAGGTACTGTTCTGACGGTTCATGCAGAACCTGAGGATGATTATGACCTGCTGATCTCACTGCTCGAGGATTCTTCCGAGGTGTCGAATACGAACACAGAAAGCAGTTATGCGCAAGAATCATCACAATTTGTTGAGAGCAGCGCAGACGAAAGCAGTGAGGAACATTCTTTTGATACTTCGGAGGAAAGTCCGACCGTTTCCGACGGAGATGCAGAAAGCAGCGTTTCTGTCAGTGAACCCGAGAGCAGCGCAGAAAGCACAATAGACAGCAGTGCGCCGCAAAGTGATACAGAAAGCAGCAATGAACCGTCTGACCCCGTGGATCAGAAGATTCGCAGGAGATCTCGTCTGCGCAAGGCAGCGGAGAGATAAGCCCCGAACCTTCCGACCCTTCTGCGTCTGAATCGGACGTGACCGAAAGCAGTGTGCTGACCATCGGGCTGAAACAAAATCCGCTGCAGTTTTTAGCGCTGATCCGAAACGTCATTCCTGCAAATCGTGCGACGGAGGCGGACTCCGATCTGTCGCCGTCTTCTGTGCGGCCAATCTACGACCATCTTTCCGACAACGAAATACCATATACCGACATTGAGGGCGCAATCTTAACGCCTGTGACGGAAACACCGCCCGATGCTGCTGCCGTTTCACCTCCTAAAGATGACAGCCGCAGAACGTTTCTGATCGGTATCATCATTTTTGCGCTGATCGGCATGATGCTGACGGTAGCGCTGATATTGATCATGCGTTCAAGAGGTGATTTTGTACCCTCTGTGTTCAGACCTAAACCGAAAAAGCGCAGCAAGTATGCTGCTAAAAAGTAAGGATCGTATGTGATAACAGATAGAGCGCTGTATAGACCCTATCAAACAGAAATGGAGAGGATATCTTTTGGAACACGCAAAACAACTGGCGTCAGAATTTAACATCAGGGAGGAGTATGCCGTCAACCTCATGAACCTGCTGGACGAAGGCAACACCATCCCGTTTATTGCAAGATACAGAAAAGAACTGCACGGCACACTGGACGATCAGACCATCCGCGCCTTCAGCGAACGTCTGGGTTATCTCAGAAATCTGGATAAAAGACGGCAGGAGGTCTATGACCTGATCGACGGAATGGGTCAGATGACAGAAGAGATCGACCGTTCCTTGCAGTCTGCTGTGATGCTGACGGAACTTGAAGATATCTATCGTCCCTTCCGTCCGAAGCGGCGCACAAGAGCGTCTGCGGCAAAGGAAAAGGGACTGCAGGGACTGGCGGATAAGATCCTTGCGCAGGGGGAAATCGACATCAATGCTGCGGCGGATGCGTTTGTGGATGAGGAAAAGGGTGTTCCCGACCGCAAAAGCGCTTTGCAGGGCGCAATGGATATTATTGCGGAAATGGTATCGGACAGCCCCGAAATACGCAAGCGCCTGAAAAACATCATCCGTCTGAACGGCAGACTCCGCGCAAAAGCCGCCGATCCTGAAAAGGACAGCGTGTATGCGCAGTATTATGATTACATTGAGCCTGCAAGAACCGTTCCGGGTCACAGGGTGCTGGCGCTTGACAGAGGAGAAAAGGAAGGCTTCCTCAAGGTCGGGATCGACATTGACCCTGCGAAATCTCTGACGATCATCTACCGTTTGATGCTCACCGCTCAGAACGAATGCTCGGAGCTTGTCAAAGCGGCGTGTGACGATGCCTACAGCCGTCTGATCTTTCCGTCTGTGGAGCGTGAGATCAGAGCGGAACTGACAGAAGCGGCGGACGAAAGCTCTATCCGTCTGTTCGCACTGAATTTGCGGCAGCTGCTGATGCAGCCTCCTGTCAAGGGCTATACCGCCATCGGACTGGATCCCGGTTATCGTACAGGATGCAAGTTAGCAGTCGTTGACCCGACAGGAAGAGTGCTGGATACGGCAGTGATCTATCCGACATTCGGCGCTGCACAGGTACAGCGCTCCAAACAGATCTTAAAATCTATGATACATAAGCACCACGTGGGAGTCATCGCCATCGGCAACGGCACCGCTTCCAAGGAAACGGAGATCTTTACCGCCGAATGTATCGGTGAAATAGAGGAAAAAGTGTCTTATATGGTCGTCAGCGAAGCAGGAGCGTCCGTGTATTCTGCGTCTAAGTTAGCGGCGGCGGAAATGCCCGAACTGGATCTGACGCTGAGAAGCGCCGTTTCCATCGCAAGACGGATGCAGGATCCTTTGGCGGAGCTTGTCAAGATCGAGCCGAAAGCGATCGGCGTCGGGCAGTATCAGCATGATATGCCGCAAAAGCAGCTCAGCGAAGCGCTGGACGGTGTGGTAGAGGACTGCGTGAACACCGTTGGCGCCGATCTGAACACC